>JBBQDY010000243.1:0-5329 GCA_038320155.1 Cytophagales bacterium | reverse complement strand
GCAATTCCCTGTTTGCAATCCGGATTCGCTCTTGCTTTTGCGTTCAATTCAGTAGCAAAATCCAATGCCTTTGATCTGCTTTCCTTATTGAGTTCGCGGAGGAGCATTTTAGTTTCTGTCATCGAAAAGCTGGAATTTTTTACGATAAGCTTCTGAGCGAAGTCAATGGCAGTTTTGTCCAGCTCTTCGCTCTGAATCACTTCTGTAATCAATCCCAACTCAGCTGCTTTGGAAGAAGTAATCAGCTCGCCGGAAAGCAGCAATTCTTGTGTTTTGGCGCCTCCTATTTGTTCCAAAAGAAAAACTGAAACCAAGGCAGGCACAAATCCAATGGCCACTTCAGTGTAACCAAAAAGAGCAGATGGCGCCGAAAAAGCAAAGTCGCAAACCGTCACCAAACCACATCCTCCGGCTAAGGCATGTCCCTGAACAGCCGCGATAACTACTTTCGGGAAATTATAAATCAACTCAAAAAGCTCCTTCAAACTTCTACTATCCGCAAGATTTTCTTCATAGGTGAATTCTTGCATTTGCTGCAAATAGGCCAAATCCGCTCCTGCACAGAAGGCTTTTCCAGAAGCACTCAAGAGTACAACTTTAACCTCATCATTTGATTTCATCGATAGAAAAGCCTCCTTTAAACCTGAAATCAATGCAGGACTCATGGCATTCCGCTTTTCAGGATTATTCAGTTTGATGTATCCGATTCGATCTGAAACATGGCTGAGTACTACGCTATTCATAGAGATATTCTTTTTTGAATGAAGTTAGGTGCAAAAAAGTCAACGCCAAAAAGCAAGCTAGAAAAGTATTCGAAAAGCAGCGTCTCCCAATTTCAAGGTGTCCCGCTTACTACTTGATTTCCATTCCCCTTCTGACCAAACGGCTATAGCCTTCGGCTTTTGTATGGGAAAATAAATTTCTGAAGTCTTCTGATTATAGCTGAAATTTGAGGGGAAAAGCTGGATAGTGCCAGCAGTGTCAGGCATTCCGATCATAGAATCTGGAATTTGCGGCAGCTGATTTGAGATTCGATTCGGATCCACCACATAGCTTAGCTCCTCCTGATCGACACCTTGATTCCAAGCGAACAATTGCTTTTGAAAACTGAAGTCAAAGACCTGACCTTTTTTTCCTTGATAGATGACCAGTTCTTGAGCAGGACGATTTACGGCTTCAAAAAGACTAAGGCCTGACCAAATTGAAAATAGCGTAAAGGACAAGTAAATCAACTGTTTTCGATTTCCGGTTTCCCAAGCAGACCAGACCAATAAAACTATCCAAAAGAGAATCATGCTCAATGGACTGATAGTTAATCGATCAATTTTTCCCCAAGGTAAAAGTTGGAGCAATTGAATAAGTTGATTTTGACACCAGATCAGCTTGCTCAAAAACCAGCCTAAGCCATCCCCAAAATATGGAACCCAACCAAACAGGATTAAGGGCACTCCTACCTGCATAATCAAAAATGCCAAAGGAATAATCAGCAGATTTCCCAAAAGAAAATAGGTCGGAAAGAGGTGGAAATAAAAGACTGAAAGCGGGAAGGTCGCTAGTTGAGCGGCAAGACTGACAGCGGTAAGTTGCCAGAAGTATTCCAAAATTCGATTCCTCGGTAGCCACCAATTCAGGATAAGGGGCTGAATTAGGACTATTCCTGCCACCGCCAAATAGGAAAGCTGGAAGCCAACTTCATAAATCACCTCCGGATTTACCGCAATCATCAACATGGCTGAAAAAGCTAAAATATTGAAAATGGATGGCTTTCGCTCACGCAATTGACCTAAGGAAAGTAAGCTAAACATGGTGGCGGCCCGGACTACCGAGGGCGAAAGCCCCGTCACTACTGCATATACCCAAATCAATAAAACCACAAACAGCAAATAGATTCTCGACCATTTTTTAGAAAGTCTAAGCGGCTTCAACAAACCTAGAAAAAGCGCATAAATAATCCCGACATGCAAGCCCGACACGGCCAGAATATGCATCACTCCAGTCTGCACGTAGCCTTCTCGAAGGTCTCGATCCAAAGATTGCTTTTGTCCGAGCAGGAGTGCTAGTGCGATTTGTTCCGATTGAGGATCGGGAATCTGATCTCGTAATCGTGTTGCCAAAAGATTTCTAAAGTTGACCAGAAAAAATTCGAGACTTAACTCACCTGCTTTTTCCAAAACCTGAAAATCTTTTCCGATAAACTGTCTGAAATGAATTCCCTTTCTGGCCAAAAAAGCTCGATAATCAAACTCATGAGGATTTCTTGGAGCGCTAACTCGTTCAGGAGCCTTGCTTACTCTTATAAGTTGACCGGGAAGCAGCGCCTCGGGTGATTGGTGGTATACGATCACCAAACCGCTAGCCGCTTTCCATTCCGAATCGCTTTTGATAGCAATAATTTCCAGAAGATTCTCAAAAGAATTGGGCTTCTGGAGATCAAACTGACGCACTTCGGCCAGATAGCTTTCAAAAGGTTCTTCTAAAGTTGCAAATTCAGCTTGTCTATTTTGGAAAGTGCTGAGTAGAATCCCAAAAGAAAAAATCAGAAGGTACCCAATCAGTGAAAGAAGCTGAAGTCTAGTCTGATTCGTTTTTAGGTTAATAAGCAAGAAATAGCTCAATACCAAAATCACGGTAATTATAGAAATAGCCTCAAGACTAAAAAGTTTAAAGGAATCAGCTAAAAGGATTCCTCCAATCAGAAGTGGTAAGTATTTCAAAAAAGGATAATCTGAAAACCTCATAACAAAAAATTAAAACATTAATTTAAAACTTTTAGGGCATAAAAAAAGCCTCATCACTGAGGCTTTTTCATAAATATTTTATCCCTTAGAATCGATAGCCAAGGCTAAATCCGCCATTGACTTCAATAGCAGCAAATCGATCCGCAACTTCACTGCTGAATCCACGAGCGACGCTTGCATAAGGTCCAAATGCGAAATTGGAAAACTCCCATTTGTACCCTGCTCCCGCTCCGAGGATGAAGGCATTCATACTTGTAGTGACCAATGCCCCGTTGACTGCTTCCTCAAAGTCCCCAAATCGGAGCTTGGCTAGAGGATAAATGTAAACCCTACCGTTCTGACCATCTCCTAAATAGAAATTCACGGAAGCTTGGACTGCATTGGTTTTGTAGTTTTTCCCATCTCCCTGAGAGTTGTATCCGAATCGATCATTAATATGAAGCTGGACATCTAGGGAATGATTGTCACTCAAGAATTTTTCATATCCAACTTCGACCGAAGCTAATACGATAAGATTCAAAAAATTGACTTTTACTTCATTTGCGAAATCACCTCTGGTAGTATTGCTACTACTCGAAATGACACCTTGGCTATAGCCTGCAGAAGCGATCATTAAGATAAGTGAAATTGATAATATTATTTTTTTCATAATTAGTGTCGTTTTTACTTTTAGAAATCTAGGCTAATTCCATTTTGTAGTGTAAGATTTTACACTCCTCAAAAATGCCGCCTACTTTTTGGAATCCGAATTTGGAATAAAGCGGTACAGCTGATAACTGTGAATGAAGGTACTTGGTTTTATCCTTTGCTCCAGACTGGCTATCAATGTCATCCAAAACAGCCTGAACCAATGACTGACCAACGCCTTTTCCTCTAGCCTCCTTCAAAACTGCAAATCGCTCTAACTTTACTCCATTTGAAGTTAATCTCCATCGAGCTGTCCCGACTGGAATACCATCTAGTCGAACTAGGAAATGGGTAGAAGATTCCTCAAACTCATCGTATTCCTTCGCGGGATCTACTGCTTGCTCGATTACAAAAACCTTTTTCCGAATTTCAAAAGCAACATCCAAATCCGATTGATCAGCTATTTTTTCTACTTGAAGCATCATTTCTTTCAGATTCTCTGGCCGCATGATCATTTTCATACGCTTCAATAATAGCCTTCACTAGTTTGTGTCGAATCACATCTTTCCCACTTAGACTGACAACCCCGATTCCTTTGACTCCGTCCAGGATTTTCAAGGCCTCAGAAAGTCCAGACTTTTGACGAATAGGAAGGTCCACTTGAGTTTGATCTCCTGTGATAATCACGCGTGAATTAGGTCCCATTCGAGTCAGGAACATTTTAATTTGCTCGCTGGTGGTATTTTGCGCTTCATCCAAGAGCACAAAAGCATCGTGAAGCGTTCGCCCACGCATGTAAGCCAAAGGCGCAATTTCTATCACGCGGGTTTCCTGATAATATTTTAATTTTTCGGGTGGCACCATATCCTGAAGTGCATCATAGATAGGTCTTAGATATGGATCTAATTTCTCCTGAAGATCACCCGGAAGAAAACCAAGATTTTCTCCAGCCTCCACAGCAGGTCTGGTGATGATAATTCGCTTAACCTCTCGATTTTTCAAAGCTCTTACAGCCAAAGCCACTGCGATGTAAGTTTTACCAGTACCAGCCGGGCCGAGGGCAAAAACGAGATCATTCTTCATGGCTGCTTCAACCAACTTCCGCTGATTCGCAGATTTAGGTTTGATGACAAGCCCTTTATTTCCAAAGACGATGACTTGATCACGATTGGCTTCTTCGAAGGGAATCCCCTCCACATCCAAATAGTCTTTTACATTTTCCGGGGTCAAATGTCCAAAGCGGTCAATGTGCTCCAAAAGCAGATTCAGGATATCATTGATGCGCAAAATCTCAGGTGCACCGCCTTGAATTCGGATTTCATTGCCTCTTGAAATGATTTTACTTTGTGGAAAAGCGGCAGCAATTTGCCTGATATTCTCATTGGCCTGACCTAAAAACTCTGCCAGGGGGACGTTTTCTAAAGTGATTACTTTTTCTACCAAGCTCGTGTATTGATTTAATTTTCTTTGAAGGCTAAAGATTAAAATTTCTATTTTTGTTCTAATCCCTTTTAAACAAAAGTACAAAATTTTAATATACTTGCTTCTATGGCAATTGTGACCTTCCTCTCAGATTTTGGGGATAAAGATTACTACGTACCTGCGGTGAAAGCCAAAATCTTGGCCATTAATCCCCAGCTTAACATTATCGATTTAGCGCATACTATTGAACCATTTGACATTGCGCATGCGGCATTTCTCCTGCGCTCTACTTTTCGAGATTTCCCAAAAGGAACCGTCCATCTGGTGGCGATGAGTACAACTGGAAGCTTCACACATGGTTTTATCGGAATAAAGTTAGAGGACCATCTCTTCATCGGACCAAATAATGGAATTCTCAGTCTTTTGGCAGATCAGGAGCCGGGAATCATGGTTCAGTTTGCAGATATTCATGTCAAAGACAGCACCTTCCCTGCAAAAGATATTTTAGCTCCTATTGCCGGAAAAGTAGCCAGTGGCGCAGC
>JBBQDY010000242.1:0-5349 GCA_038320155.1 Cytophagales bacterium | reverse complement strand
GGATTGGAATTCAAATGGGGAAAAGCCAATTCAAAGATACCGGCTGCTTTTGCAAAAGCCTATCCGGATGCTGTATGGAATGAGGTGTCGAGGGAAAATTACTTTGATTGGGTGGTTTGAATTCTTGCCCGAAAGACGAATAATCGTGAGGAAATTGCCTATTTACACGAAGTATTTTACAATTTCCAAAAAATAAAACGAGTCCAGCTTCCAGAGAAGCAAGACAACTGCGTCCTTCGTGCAACCATTGTGACCTTTGTGGTTGAAAAAAATCGTACAAAAAAACCACCCTCTCCGGGTGGTTTTAATATTTATAACAAATTAAAACTTAGACCACGTCTTCTCCTCTTAACTTCACCACGGCACCCTCCAAAATATCTCCGATTCGGATTTGGCAGGATAGTCTAGAAGTCGGGAAATATTCCGGCAAGTTTTCCAATTGATCCAATTCTACATCAGTTGCTTCGCCAAGCCCATCCTTTCCTTCCAAAATCTCCACATGGCAAGTCGCACAAAGCGCCATTCCACCACAAGTGGCCAATACCGGATATTCGTAGGCTTTGAGGATTTCCATCAAACTTAATCCCATATCCCCTGGAGCTTCGCGCTCTTGGCGATTGCCATCCTGATCTTCTACTATGAAATTTACCATGCCGCAAAAATAGAATTAAAATGCATTCACACCATTGACTGTGGTGTATTTGAAACTCAATTTCTGATCTGGGTAAACGTATTTGAAAGCAGAATGCATCATGATCGCTGCCTCGTGGAAGCCACAAAGTATCAATTTCAATTTGCCTGGGTAGGTATTGATATCACCGATCGCGTAGATTCGATCCACTCCTGTGGAATAATCTTTTGTGTCAACCTCAATCGCATTCTTATCAATGCTCAATCCCCAATCTGCAATAGGGCCAAGCTTTGGACTCAAACCAAAAAGTGGGATCAAATAATCCGCATCAAGCCTGATTTCTTCTTTTGATTTACCTTCCAAAATCACAGTATTCAGCTTACCATTTCCATTCACTTCCTTCAAATTTGCAGAAAGAATCAGATCAATTTTACCTTGATTAGCCAAATCAAACACTTTTGCGGCTGAATCTGGCGTACCTCGGAAGGTTTCATTTCGGTGGACCAAAGTGACACGAGAAGATACTTTCGCTAAGTAAATCGCCCAGTCCAAAGCAGAATCACCGCCTCCAGCAATTACTACTTTTTTGTCACGGAATGTTTCAGGGTTTTTTACCATATAGGTGATGCCTTTCCCCTCAAATTTCTCAAGGTTCTCTAGCACCGGCTTTCTCGGCTCAAAACATCCAAGTCCGCCCGCAATGATAATCACCTGGGCATGAATATGAGTCTTATCGCTAGTAGTGACGATGAATGACCCATCCTCTTGCTTATCCAAATGTTCCACCCGCTCACCTAGTGTAAAAGTAGGTTTGAAGGGTTTCGCCTGCTCCATGAGATTATCCACCAAATCCTGAGCTTTCACTTCTGGATAACCCGGAATGTCATAGATCGGTTTTTGAGGATAAATCTCTGACAGCTGACCACCGATTTGTGGTAGGGCATCAATCAAGTGACATCGCATCTTGAGCAATCCCGCTTCAAAAACTGCAAATAGGGCAACTGGCCCGGCTCCGATAATACAAAGATCTGTGTGAATCATTCGCTTAAATTTTATTGGGAAAACCCTGAATACTCAATTTTGTTCGTGTAAATACTATTCGTGCACTAACTTTATTCTTCCAATTCCTGACCACCAAGATTTTGGTAGATCGTGTCTAGGATTCGTTTGAACTCCTCGAAATCTGAATCAGAAAGATTTTCCCAAGCTTTTTCGCGGATCTCAAGAATTTGAGGGCGAAGCGCAATAACCTTTGCCACACCTGTTCCAGTGAGATGCAATTGAAAACTCCGACGATCCATAGGATGTGGCACACGCTCAACATATCCTTTTTTGCAAAGCAAATCCAGTATTCGAGTCAAAGTCGGGTGATCCTTGAAAACCAAATTAGCTAATTCAGTTTGGCTCAAATGACCATTTTCTGAAAGATTTTTCAAAACTAACCATTGATCGACTGTCACATCAAAATCGCCAGACTTGAACTGCTGTTGTGCATATTGCTTCACCTTTCGCGCAGTGCGATCAAGGAGAAATGAATATTTGGCAAATTGTTCCTGTGTCATACCAATAATTAGTATGACAAATATATAAATTATCTTTTTTGATACGACAAGAAAGCTGAAATCAAAGCTTTGAATAAGTAAAAGATTTCTTTATTTCCAGCATCTCCGTCTATTAGACCGAAAGGCTTTCGTTGATTGTATTAAGATTTTTTACTAGTTCTGTGTAAATCTGTGACCTTTTCTGTGCTGATCTGTGGGAACCTTTCTTTTATTTCCCATAGATATTCACGGATCGATTAGGAAACTTTTATCAAGATCTGTGTGAATCTGTGACCTTTTCTGTGACAATCTGTGGGAGCTTTTTTCTTTTCTTTATTCCCCAATAACTGACGCACGGATTTATTTACAAGTTTTATCTAAATCTGTGTTAATCTGTGACCTTTTATACGCTGACCTGCCAGCCGGTAGGCGGGTCTGTGAGAACCTTTTCTGGACTTCTAATTTTTCTCTAAAAACTCAATCAAGTCTCCGATCCGATGAAATTCCCTTTCCTCGAAGGTCAAGGTGAAATCTCCCTCCGAAACAAAAATCGGTGATTCCACTTTAGTGATTCCAGCTTTCTCCAAAGCCTTTCTGACCCAAAAACCAATGACTTGATTGCCTGTGATCACTATTTCTGAAGTAGGATTTTTCTGCTCTATTTTCCCCTTCTCAATGTTAAACCGAAACTCATCTCCCGGTAACAACCGATCAAGCTGACCCAAAACCACCAAGTCTTCGGGAAGCCCTGACACGAGCGGAAAGGTGTTGCTAAGCAATAGTAATCGATCTGCAGTCTCTAAGGCGATCTCCAGATCATGAGTCACCACCAAAATCGACTTTTGCTGTTTGGTAGCAATATCTCGAAGCAAATGCATAATCTGATACCGATTGACCAAATCCAAATGTGCCGTCGGCTCATCCAAAACCATCACCTTGCCATCTTGTGCCAAAGCTCTTGCGATCATTGCTTTCTGACGTTGTCCATCTGAAATCTCTGAAAGTCGCTCATCTTTCAAATCCTCCATTTTGGTGAGATATAAAGCGTTTTCGATCAGATCCCGATCATGTGTATCCAATCTTCCAGTCCATCCGGTGTGCGGAATTCGCCCCAGCGCCACCAATTGTCCCACAGTCATATTTCCCGGAAGTGTTGGTTCGGAAAGCACCACAGACAATGCTTTGGACAGTTCAGCATTGGAGAAATTTTGAACATTCCTCTCATTCAGAGTCAATTCGCCTTTCCAAGGTTTCAACTGACCGAGAATCGCTTTGATCAACGTCGATTTCCCCACGCCATTTGGACCAAGCAAACAAGTCAATTCGTTTTCAAAAAGTTGAAAACTCAGATTTTCAAGCACTGGTTTTTTAGGCTTTCGATTGGAATAGCCCAAAGTCAGATTTTTCGCTACGATGGTTGATTTCTTCATGGCTCAAAATTCTTTGCTGAAATTCCTTCTCAATACCAAACCAATTACGATCGGAGCACCCACCAAAGAAGTCACCGCATTAATCGGAAGCATCTGCGCAGATCCTGGAACTTGCCCCACCACATCGCATAAAAGCAACAAAATCGCACCCAACAAAGCGGAAGCTGGAAATAGGACTCTGTGATCAGCAGTCTTCCAAATGATCCGTGCAAGATGCGGAACCGCAATCCCGATAAAGGCAATCGGCCCACAAAAAGCAGTGATACTTCCGGCAAGCAATCCTGTACTAAGAATCATCATCCAGCGCAAAAATGTAGGATTTACGCCCATACTTTTTGCGTAGCGCTCACCAAGAAGCATGGCGTTGAATGATTTGACTGAAAAAATAACCGGAAGAATTCCGATCACTACTACTGTACCCAACACCAATACTTGTGGCCAAGCCAATCCACCCAAGCTGCCCATAGACCAAACCGTAAATAGCTTCAAGGCATCTGCCCCAGAAAAATATGAAAGCACGGAAACGATGGCAGAAACAGCCGATCCAAACATCAATCCCACAATCAAAAGTGTCATGCTATCTTGAATCCGCCAAGCGACTAAACTGACTAAAACCATCACTAATCCAGCTCCCAGCGTCCCTGCACCAACAATCGCCCAAGCACTCAGGCCTCCACTTAAGGCTGCAATTCCAAATGCAGAGCCCGCCAACATCAACAATGCGACACCCAATCCGGCGCCTGAACTGATCCCTAGAACGAATGGACCTGCGAGTGGATTTCTAAAAAAGGTCTGCATCTGAAGTCCACTTAAGCTCAAGCCTACTCCTGCTAAAATTGCAACCAGCGACTTGGGCAAACGATAATTTAAAATGATCTCAGCATGAGAAGTTTTGATCCAAGAGCCTGCAATCAACCCCTCTAAAATTTCATCCGGATATATGGAAACGGAACCCAGACTGATGTTCAGCAAAAAACTGAATAGAAATGCTAATGATGCCACAAAAAAGAGAAGGGTGTTTCGACTATTTTTCATTCAGTTGCTTGTAAAAATACAACTCATAATCAGGAAGTAAGCTTGGATGAAGGATTTTCATCAGGTCCTTTAGAATCAAATCAGGTCGCATATATCCTAATTCAAAGTATTCCAAACCGCCTGTTTCACCTTTTTTCTGTGTATAGGTAAATACATTGCCATCCTTGAAAGCTTTGATCGCTTGATATCTTGGTTCCAATTCACCCATTTTTTCTAAGGAAGCAAAGTCAGCAGACCCAATCCAAAAATCCGAATCCATCGCCTGTTCCAAAACAAATTCATAATTCAACTGCAAGCTTCCAGTACCTGATTGATCTTCGAAAACATAAGCACCTCCTGCATTTTGAAGGATTTGAGCTCCCCAGCTTTCACTACCTGGAGCATACCAGATATCCTGATACATTACCCCACTCAAGACCGAGGGTTTATCGATCGCGTCAATTTCTTCCGCCAAGGACACTGCTTGCAAATAATCCTTCTCTACCTGGTCAAAAACTGCACTTGCTTCTTCGAATTTCCCGAGAAGAATTCCTGTAAACTTGATCCATTCAGCTCTTCCCAAAGGATGCTGCTCCACATATTCACCATTGATAATGGCTGGAATCTCTGCTGTCTTTAGCAAATCCAAATACCTTAAATCATCACCCAAAGTAGAAATCATGATCCAATTCGGATCGAGCTCAATAATCAGCTCCGGATTCGCCGCCGGGCC
>JBBQDY010000241.1:0-5354 GCA_038320155.1 Cytophagales bacterium | reverse complement strand
ATCGGAGCCGATTTGGCCGCTATTGGTAGTGACTCCTGGAATCGGATTGAAGTCTCCCATTTCATTATTGAAGATGAATCCCAGCTTATCCGAACCCATCGCAACGCCATAGCTATTTTCCAAAGTATAGGTCAGTGAGATTGCATTTCCGTCTTTATCTATCACTGAAAAATGGGTGGTATGATCACCTCCATAAAGTTGACCGTATTTGGAAGAATCACTTTTGGATGCTTTGGTCATGTCAAGATTTTCAAATCTTTCTTTAGCAAATTCCTTTGAGGTCAATCTATCAATAGGCATATCAGCATTAAAATCCGGATCACCCAGATATTCTGCTCTGTCCGCAAAAGCTCTTCGCATGGCCTCAGCAACCAGGTGAACATAGGCAGTGGAGTTAAATTCAATCTTAGATATATCTGCCACCTCCATCAGATTCATCATCTCGATCAAAGCAACGCCACCCGAACTTGGAGGAGGCATGGAGAAAATCTCATATCCTTTGAAAGTAGATTTCAATGGAGCTCGTTCTACTGCTTCATAGCTTGCTAAATCTTCTTGGGTAATGATTCCCCCATTCGCCTTCATATAAGATTCGATCTCGGCGGCTACTGCTCCTTTGTAAAAGCCATCTCTCCCTTGATCACGAATTGCTTCCAAAGTCTTGGCAAGGGCGGGTTGCTTCCAGAGCTCTCCGGGAGCGACTACTTCTCCATTTGCCCCGCGAAAGAAATTCTGCATAATGTCGTATGATTTATCCATTTTGGATCGCGAAACTGCCACATTATAGAGGCCCCACGACATAGGAAAGCCATTTTTTGCTTGATCGATTGCAGGTTGGACCAGTTCCGCCCAAGGTAATTTCCCGTATTTTTGATGAGCTTGATAAAGACCAGCTACTGTCCCCGGTACGCCCACGGAAAGCAAGCCTTTGTGATTGGAATTGTCTCTGATCTTTCCATTTTCATCCAAAAACATAGTGGGACTTGCTGCCGAAGGTGCTTTTTCCCGAAAATCAAACGTAGTCGCCTCTCCATCAGATTTCATAAATACGATAAATCCTCCGCCGCCAATGTTGCCAGCCTCGGGATGCGTCACCGCTAACGATAAAGCTGTAGCCACTGTCGCATCAATGGCATTTCCTCCTTTTTTCAAAATGGCAATTCCTACTTCCGAGCTTAAATAATGGTCGGAAACTACCATCCCATTTTTGCCATAGGTCTGGGCACTCAGCGAAGAATCAATCCCTAAAAAAGCGATAAGGAAGATTGCCAGTGAAAAGAAAATTGTAATTCTTGACTTCATAGGTTTCTATTAAATTATTTTTGATTATCCGCTACTTTGCCAGTAGGCAAAAAAGACAAGAATATAATTGGCAACAAATTGATATTTGGGCGTTTCGGTCTTCCGTCATCCCCGCCTGTCTTTCGCGCAGGGGTCTTCTGTCCCAATAAGCAAAGAAAATAAGGCTACTGGTGTAATTGCGGATATAAATAAAATTATTTATTGTCTTTTGCTTTAGGAGTAGGAATAATTACTCCGACTTTTTGAGACCAGCTGCCCCATTCGGTGAGCATTTCTTGGTATTTCTTCGGGGTTGATTTACTTAGGTCATTTTGCTCTCCCAGGTCTTCGGAAATATTGTACAATTCAAACTTGGCTGTATCTAAGGGCCGAGACAGATTGAGTAGTTTCCAATCTCCTTTGCGAAGCATCGCATAACCCTGGTGCTCTAACCCAAATACATAAGTGGAATCATGCACCAATGTGGACTTTCCATAGAGTAAGGGTAAAAGCGATTCACCCGCTGGGGCTTGAACTTGCTCTCCATTCCAGATTTTTGGATAAGTTATTCCTGCCAGTTCATAAAATGTTGGAGCCAAATCTAAGACCGAGAGAAATGCCTCATTGATTAGTCCAGTATTCTCCAGCTCTGGACCAGATATGATCATTGGAGTATTCATTCCACCTTCGGTGGTAAAGCCTTTGTAGTATTTGAAAGGTGCTGAGCCTGCCTCCGCCCATTGAGGGCCATAGGAAATGTATGAGTTCTCGGTTCCCATTTCTTCATAGGAATCTGAATATTTTTCCTTCAAAAAAGGACCGTAAAAATCTGAATAGTAAAAATCCTCCCCTGCTGCCCCATTGTCAGACATAAAAACAATTAGGGTATTGTCATACGTTCCGATTTCCTTTAAGTGTTGAATTAATCTTCCGATGTTGTGATCTAAGTTATCCACCATGCCCGCGTAAAGCTCCATCTTTCGAGCTTCCTTTTTTTGCTCCTGCGGAGAAAGTGAATCCCATGGCTTGATGTCTGGGTGAGAAGGTGGGAGTATAGCCTCCTTTGGAATCATTCCGGCTTTTTTGAGACTTTCAAAGCGTTTTTCTTTCAATTTTTCGTAGCCCTCATCATATCGCCCTTCGTATTTCCTCCAATATTTTTCATCTACTTGAAGGGGCCAGTGCGGAGAAGTGTAGGCAGCATAGGCAAAAAATGGTTTGCCGTCTCCATGGTTTTCATCTACATAGGAGATCAGTTTATCAGTATAAAAGTCAGTAGAATATGCGCCCTTTGGCCAAGGAGTAGCACTACCATTTTCTAGGTAAATTGTAGTTGGCTCTTCTGTGAAAATCCCACGTTCAGAATAGTGATTGGCTCCACCTTCGGCAATACTGAATGACCTTTCAAATCCTTTTTGGGGTGGCCGGGCATCGATAGTATTTCCCAAATGCCACTTACCCACCATATATGTATGATAACCTTCTTGCCTAAGTAGCGAAGGAAGCGGGATGATTCGATCGCTAAGTTTGCCTTCATAGCCAGGTGTCTCGGTGACCAGACTTTGGCTTCCCATTCCGGCAACATGATTGAAATTCCCGGAAAGCAACATGGCTCTGGTCACCGCACAGTAAGGAGCGGTATGAAATCGACTGAATCGAATCCCTATTTTTGCCAATTCATCTAGGTTTGGAGTCTCGATATCTCCACCAAAACTTCCCAAATCGGCATAGCCTAGATCATCGGCGACGATGAGAAGAATGTTTAGCTTCTTGGGAGGATCTGCGGGTTTTGGGGAGCAAGCGCAAAAAATCAGAAAGACTAAGAATGGGAACTGGCAAAGCTTCATGAATTGAAAAAGGGTTTTGGTTGCAGAATTTAGGCGAAAATTCTTGATATAATCTAATTTTTTGGCGGGATAAGCAATCGAGGTGGAAATTCTATGATCGTAGCCATGATATTTGATCTACCCAGATATTGTCCCTAACGGGACAGTTTGATAGACAGCCAGTCTGATCGGAAGAGCCTCGTAGAGGCTATATATGGGTAGAAAAAAACAAATTCAAAACCAACCCCCTGTGCCGTAGGTACAGTATCTGAATAATTCATATTTCGTACCTAACGGCACGGTTTTACACCAATGCAATCTTGAATTCTACCCAGATATTGTCCCTAAAGGGACAATTTAATGGACAGCCAGTCTGATCGGAAGAGCCTCGTAGAGGCTATATATGGGTAGAAAAAAACAAATTCAAAACCAACCCCCCTGTGCCGTAGGTACAGCATCTGAATAATTCATATTCCGTACCTCACGGCACGGTTTAACACCAATTCAATCTTGAATTCTACCCAGATATTGTCCCTACCGGGACAATCCCATGGATATAGCTCAGCTAATTTGGTATGATGAAGAGCCTCGCCACAGAAAAATTAATTGAGAGGTGATTCCTTTCAAATTATAATCCCCAAATAGCATCTTTCGCTGGGTCTCCCCAAAATGCAAAAAAGTAATTGACATAGTCCCAATCTAGCTTTCGAACCATCTTAATGGTGTTGAATCTGGAGGAAAATTTCAACTTCAATCTGAGCAAAATTTGAAAAAATTACCATTTTTATCAGGATCATCAATACAACCGGTATGATCGCTATGGCCGCGCGTTGTTTAGGTTTAAGGGAAAAGAATAAAATTTGATACCTTAGGGAAATGAAAAACTTTGTTTAGGTAAATTCATGAAAAAGGAAAGCTTATCTACTTCAAAAGGCACACGTAAACTCCAATTTTCGGCTTCATTTGAAGAAATGGAGCTTGATCAGTTATCCTATAATTTGAGCCTGAGTCCTGAGGAAAGGTTTTTAGCCCACAAGAAATTAGCGATGAAAGTTTACGCGAAAGAATTGAGCGAAAAGAAACCAGCTTCGCGTGTTTTGATCTTCAAGGAGAAGAGATGAATATTTTTTTTGAAGAGCACCAAGATGTTTTAAGGCAACTTTTTGAAAATCAAGTCAATTTTATTCTTGTGGGAGGATTTGCGGTAATCTATTATGGCCACAATCGTGTGACTGGTGACATGGATATTTGGCTTGAACCCAGCAATGAAAATAAATCAAAATTCATATCTGCTTTAGTTGGGTTGGGATTTGATTCTGAAACCTTAACAGAAATTGCAAATCGTGATTTTGGAGAAGCACAACTTTTTTACTTTGGTAATCCTCCTGAGCGTACAGATTTCATGACTCAAATTTCAGGTGTGACTTATTCTGAAAGTATTGAGCAAGCTGTGGCTACAAATTTTGATGATTTGAAATTGAAAGTCATCCATATCAATCACTTAATTCAAAATAAGAAAGCTAGCGGAAGATTAAAGGATTTAGCTGATGTAGAGCAGTTAGAACTGATCCTTAGCCAAGGAAATTTTTAAGGTTTAAATTCCCCTTTTCGCTTCTGATCCAAATATTCATAATGACTATTGTCAGCAGCACTTCGCACCATTTTACTTTCTGGTAATGGCCCTAATTGTTTTACTGCCAAATCCATCGCCCGCATCATTTGAGCAAGTTTTTCGGGGTTTTCTTTGGCCAGATTGGTCGTTTCTCCCGGGTCATTTTTTAGGTTAAAAAGTAAGGTATCATGTGCCTCTACAGCTTTCATTCCCCGGCTTCCGGCGAAGCCTCCATAAGGTCGCTTGATCTTCCAATCTCCTTCTCGAAAGCCTCGCTGATCTGAGAGCATGTAGTATAGAAAAGTGTCTCCTTCACGATTGCCATTTTCAAAGAGAACCGCCGATAGGTCTCTCCCATCAATTTCTCGATCAGAAGGAATTTCCGCTCCAACCAGTTTGCAAAATGTCGGAAACCAATCCATTTGCGTAGCCAACTCCTCATAAACTTGACCCGGGGCAATTTTTCCTTTCCACATGGCCACGGTAGGCACTCGCACCCCGCCTTCAAACGTATATTGCTTTCCCTCTCTGAGTTCGCCAGCCGACCCTCCATGATCTTCCATCACCAGCCAAGGCCCATTGTCAGATGAGAAGACGATCAAGGTGTTTTCCAAAATCCCTTTTTCCTCCAGCTT
>JBBQDY010000240.1:0-5355 GCA_038320155.1 Cytophagales bacterium | reverse complement strand
TTTTCACATCTCTGCCGAAGACAACAAAGTTGCTAAAGTGACCATGGCCTGGGAGAAAGTGATGATATCATTTATGGTCGATACTCAGGTAGATCAGAAAATGGAAGGCTTCAAGGGAGTTTTCTAAAAAATCAGAAGTCTGAAGTGAAAAGGTTAAAAACATGTCCGATGACAGATGTGGGATGTGGATTAAAGTAACATCTGGACACTTCTTTCGTCAATACAAGTTTTAGTAGATCTTAAAGCTAAAATCAGAAGTCTTAAAAATACCCGAGTCAGCAGATTCGGGTATTTTATTTTTATGGTTTTCCGCTTTATTACCAGAAGGCTGAAGCAACCAAAATATAATTTGCGTAATCCTAATAACCATCGGGAGATAATTGGGCGTTTCGGTCTTCAGTCTTCCGTCCTAAAAGCGAAGAAAATACGTCTACTGGCAGAATTGGGATTACAGACTTTCTTTTAATTGATTCTACCTTTGACCAGAGATTCGATATTCAATGCCGAAAAGACCCCAAACCGATAACGAAGAATTTTACAATGCTTGGTCGCATGGAATTGGCTTTATTCTGGGGCTAATTGGGATTCCACTTTTACTGACTGGAGCGAATGAACTGGCTAACTTTGATTTCCTGTTAGCTTCTGCCTCTTTTGCCATGGGGATCTTGATGGTCTATTCCAGTTCTACGCTTTACCATCTTTCAAAACCCTGTCACCGGAAAGATCTTTACCAGAAAGCAGATCACATTTCTATTTATTTCCTGATCGCGGGTTCTTATTCTCCAATGATCCTGACGGTTTTGGATCGAGAGAAAGCAATTCTTTTTTTAGCTATCCTCTGGGCCTTTGTACTGGCCGGGTCTATTTTCAAGTTCTTTTTTGCCGGCAAATATAAATTTGTCTCCGTGGGACTTTACTTGGCAATGGGTTGGATTTCGGTTTTTCTACTCAAAGCGATGTGGGAAAAACTTAGCGCTGAAACTCTAACCTGGATTTTGATTGGTGGATTAAGCTATACAATTGGGGTCATTTTTTATGTCAAAAGTAATCGCACCTATTATCATGCGATATGGCATGTATTTGTACTTTTCGGAACGATTTCACACTTTATTGCAGTGATGCTGATGATAAAGAACCTGTGATATAAACATTTTTCTTGAAGCCTTTGAACCACGATGGACACTGAGGGTTTCACTGAGATACACAAAGGAAATAGATGGAAAAGAATGGTTCGCTTCTTCGCCTCCAATATCAAAACGCACCGCTGGTGCTGATTCAACCAACTGTTTCTAATCCCATTCTTCAATCAAATCGCACCGCTGGTGCTATTCTTTTATCTCAAATTTCTCAAATCTTGATTCTGTAATTCTTAATACTAATATTTAACAACTTGATATTTCCTCTTGATTCTTGTCTTTAAAATCTTGGTTCTGTAAATCTTGATACCAATATCTAGTTACTTGATACTTCGCTTGGCTCTTGGTTCTAAAATCTTGATTCTGTAAGTCTTAATACTAATATTCAACAACTTGATATTTCCTCTTGATTCTTGTCTCTAAAATCTTGGTTCTGTGAGCCTTGATACTAATATCTAGCTTCTTGATACTTTCGCTTGGCTCTTGGTTCTAAAATCTTGATTCTGCAAGTCTTGATCCTAATATCTAGCTACTGTATACTCTTAGCGAGATTGATCTACATCTTTCAAAAACTTGATCAGACCTGGAAAGAAATGCTCAGGATCATCGTATTGACTCAAATGACTTCCGTTGGGGCAAAGTAAGAATTGCCCGTTGGGAAACTCTTTGGACATCCATTCCATATGAACTGGATCCATGGTGTCATGAGCAGCTCCAATCACCAAAGTAGGAACAGTGATTTTCTTTAAGTCAGCTTTTCGGTCCCAACCTGCCAGCGTTGCACCCGGAGTAATCCCAAACTCACTATATCCTTGCATGTACACATAGACTTCAGGATTCACTTCACCCATCATCTTCACAATCTCCACCGGCCATTCATCAGCTGGCTTTCGGAGCACATGAAACGGATAATGATGCTCGCCCAAAAGCTCCATATATCTCGGGTTCTCAAAATCTCCGGTTCGCTCGATCTCCATCAACTCTGCATAGACTTCTTTAGGCATTTGCGGTCCAAGAACTTCTTTGGCGTACTTCTCATACTCATCCAAACTTGACATCATATTAGAAATGATCAGTCCTTTGAGCTGATCCTGATGCTGGAGTGCATATTCGATCCCTAGCATACCTCCCCAAGACTGACCATAGAGGTAGAAATTATCCTTATTAAGTCCCAATGCAACTCGCACTTGTTCCACCTCATCTACAAAACGGTCGATCGTCCAAAGTGTAGAATCGCTAGGCTGATCGGAATGAAAGGAGCCCAACTGATCGTACCAAATAAACTCAATTCCTTCCTGTGGAAGGTAGTCTTTGAAATTAGCATACTGCTCGTAAGTCATCCCTGGTCCGCCATGAAGAAGCAATACTTTGATGCTGGGATTGTCACCGACTCGCTGGGTAAATACATTGAATTCGCCACTGGGAGTTTTGATTGGTATCATCTGAACCCCCTTCTCTAGTTGTACTTGTGAGGAATCTGCATCGATTTGAACAGAGTCCGTTTTTTTTCCGGTACAGGAAACCATTACCATTAGGGCCGATAGAATAAAGAGAGTAAAGTATTTCATAAGGGTTATGGTTCTTTTGCCTTTTAAAAATACTGAATCTGATTATACGGAATGATGCCAGTAGCCTTATTTTCTCTGATTAAAATGACCGAAGACTGATGACCAATGTGGTGTTCATCGAGAGTTATTAACAAATTCTATTTTTCGTATGTCCCTCAGTAACAGAAAAGCGGATACACATAATCCTGAATGCGTGTGTACCCAATTGCACCATAAGCCAAATTATATTTTCTACACCTTTTAAAAAAATGAAAAAGACCGAAGCATCATTTCTCCGGTCTTTTTTCTTGACTCTAAATTCAAAATTCTTGTTTCTAAAATCTTGGTTCTAGATTTCGTCTTGATACTAAAGTCTAGATACTCCCTACTCGTCTTACTTTTCCACCCAGTCCACGGCTGTATCTTTCCAAGCCCGATCATTGGCAGAATTGATGACGGCTTCACAGACTTTCTGAGTCTCAAAAGCATCTCTGAAAGTTGGGTGACAAGCCTCTCCTGTTTCCAAGCTATGGAAGAAGTCCGCTACTTGATGGATAAACGAATGCTCATAGCCAATCGAAGTTCCAGGAATCCACCAACGACTCATATACGGATGATCTCCATCCGTGACGTGGATCGAGCGCCAGCCTCTGACAATTCCCTCGTCGCTATGATCAAAATATTCCAACCGAGTCAAATCATGTAAATCCCATCGGATCGATGCATGCTCGCCATTGATCTCAAATGTATAAAGTGCCTTGTGCCCTCGTGCGTAACGGGTAGCTTCAAAAAGTCCAAGCGAACCGTTTTCAAAATGGCAATGGAAAATGCAGGCATCATCGATCCCGACTTTTTGCTTTTCGCCAGTGTGAGTGTGCACCCGCTCCTTGATAAAAGTCTCGGTCATGGCAGAGACATCCTTAATCCCGCCATTCAGCCACATCGCTGTATCGATGCAATGAGCCAGCAAATCACCAGTTACCCCAGATCCTGCCGCTTCCACATCCAGCCTCCACAGTCCATCTCCTCCTTGAGGCAAATCCGGACTGATCGTCCAGTCCTGTAGGAAATTCGCTCGGTAATGAAAAATCTTACCCAGTTTCCCTGAAGCCACAATATTCTTGGCCAAGGTTACCGCAGGAACACGACGGTAATTATACCAAACGGTGTTTTTCACACCTGCTTTCTCTACCGCATCGAGCATCGTTTTCGCTTCAGCTACAGTTCTTGCAAGTGGCTTTTCGCAGAGAATCATCTTCCCCGCTTCCGCTGCAGCAATAGCGATTTCAGCATGCATATCATTTGGTGTACATATATCCACTGCGTCTATGTCGTCCCGAGCAATTACTGCTCTCCAATCTGTTTCAAAGGAAGTATAGTCCCACTGCTTCATAAAGGCTTCCGCCCGTTCAGCTTTTCGTGAGCAGCAAGCTTGCAGAACAGGTTGATATTCGTATTCTGGAAAAAAGTCTGCCAACCGCTTGTAGCCATTGGTATGTATTCGGCCCATCAGCCCAGTGCCAATTAGTCCGATTCGTATTTTTTTCTTATTGCTCATTTTGATTAAATTTTAAAATTTCAAGGTTCGAAGGTTGTCGTGGTCGTCAATAGTTTCAATGATCTCGTAAATCGTATTTCGTAAATCCTGATTACAATTTCCATCCATGCGCATCCCGCACGTTGATCATTGCCGCCAGAATATCATTCCAGGTTTGCTGATTTTCCATGACGGAATTTGGGAACATGCAACCATCCCAACAGATATGCTGGAAAGCTTTGGTCAACTCTCCCTTTTCGTCTCTTAACCAATAGCCAGCATCATGCGCGATGTCCAAAACTCCATTTGGATCGGTGGCTTGACAATGACGACCAGTCTTGTCGTGTGAGCCCGAACCGAAAACGGAGCCATCATTCTGTGCGACGTGAAA
The DNA here is from genome assembly GCA_038320155.1 of Cytophagales bacterium. Lineage (GTDB taxonomy): Bacteria > Bacteroidota > Bacteroidia > Cytophagales > Cyclobacteriaceae > Algoriphagus. The sequence goes on along the minus strand of JBBQDY010000240.1, from coordinate 744 downwards.
GTCAATCGTCCAAGGTCGCAGTGCATCTGTTACTGTTTTCAATGCTGCTTTCACCGCTTCACGATCATTCAAATCCGCATCCTTTGGGAGAATTCGATGCTCAGGCGCATTATAACCCATGGTGTATAAAAAAGTATGAGACATATCCGCTTGGAAACCAATATTCGGTCGATCGACCATTTCTAAAGTCTCTACCATGTGCTTCCAACTGTGCATTGCTCCCCAGCATATTTCTCCCTCGGCAGCTAGTTTTTCGCCAAAATCAGCTGCGACATCACAAGCTAGCTGGAAGGTTTCTACAATTTGCTTGGTATTCCCTTTGGGATCTTTGGCCCAATCAGATACACCAGCGGCGGAATCGATCCTGACTACTCCGTAATTTCGGACCCCAAGTTCATTGAGTTTCTTCCCGAATTCGCAGGACTTGCGAACCATCTCCACGAAAGTCTTCCGCTGATCTGCAGTACCCATTGCCGAACCAGCCCAGATCGGAGCGACAAGTGAACCTGCTACCAGATTATGTTTCTGAAGCTTTTCTGCCAGAATCTTTGTCTCATCCGAATCATCTAATTTAAAATGAGGCTCTAGCAACCCTAGATCCAGTCCATCAAATTTTACTCCGTTTACCTCAGCGGCAGCGGTCATTTCAAGCAAGGAATCAAATGGAATTATAGGTTCGGAATCCGGTCCTTTACCGACCAATCCCGGCCAAGTGGCATTGTGTAGTTTTGGGTAGTTGTTCAT
>JBBQDY010000239.1:0-5356 GCA_038320155.1 Cytophagales bacterium | reverse complement strand
TTCTATGCAATCACTGCCTTGCTCATCTTGGCATTCTCCTGCACTTCCAAGCAATCCGATGATCAGATTTTAGTAGCGATAGATTCCAATTTAAACGAAGGATTATCGGATGGACGCCTGTTGGTCATTTTTTCAAAAGATGAGAAAACCGAGCCACGTTTTGGAGTATCAGACAATGTTTCCACAGCACAGGTTTTTGGAATGGATTTCGAGAATTACAAAGCGGGAGAAAAATTGGTTTTTGATACCAAAAGCTTTGGCTATCCAATTGAATCGTTTGATAGTCTACCTGAGGGTGATTACACTGTCCAAGCTTACATTATAAAATATGAAACCTTTAATCGCTCGGATGGACATACCGTGAAATTGGCGATGGATCAAGGCGAAGGCAGACAATGGGCCAGAACTCCCGGAAACATCTTTAGCAAACCGACTAAAATCAATCTGAAAAAAGGCGGCAAAATCGACTTGACAATCGATCAAATTATCCCTCCAATCAAAGAAAAAGCCGACACCAAATACATCAAGCATATCAAAATCAAGTCGGAGCTACTCTCTAAGTTCTGGGGGAGAGACATGTATCTCGGGGCCCACGTACTTTTGCCAGAAGGCTTCGAAGGGAATAAAAATCAATTTTACCCGCTGATGGTTTTTCATGGACACTTTCCCAATGATTTTGGTGGGTTCAGAACTACTCCTCCAGATCCTGAACTTGGGGAAGATGATTACAGCGCTAGATTCGGAATCTATGGCTACGCCAAAATGGAGCAGCAGGAAGCCTATGATTTCTATCAAAAGTGGATTTCTCCGGATTTCAAGCGATTCATCGCTATCGAAATTCAGCATGCAAATCCATTCTATGACGATAGCTATGCGGTCAATTCAGAAAATATCGGCCCGTACGGAGATGCGATTACCTATGAGTTGATTCCTCATATTGAGAAAGAGTTTAGAGGAATAGGTGAGGGTTGGGCTCGTTTTCTATATGGAGGATCCACAGGTGGCTGGGAAGCATTGGCTGTGCAAGTAAAATATCCTGACGAATACAATGGTTGCTTTGCTGCTTGCCCCGATCCGATAGACTTTCGAGCCTTTACTTCAGTGGACATCTACAATGACGAAAATGCCTACTATAACGAAGGCGATTTCCGAAAAACACTTCGTCCTGGCCATCGAAATTATTTAGGACATATCGACGCTATGCTGAAGGATATGAATCACCGAGAACTTGCAATTGGAGGTACGAAAACTGGATCAGGCGAGCAATTTGACATTTGGCAAGCAGTCTATTCTCCAGTGGGAGACGATGGGTATCCTAAACCGATCTGGGACAAATACTCTGGAAAAATTGACCCTGCAGTTGCCGTTCATTGGAAAGAAAATTATGACCTTCGTTACATTATGGAGCGAGACTGGGCCACTTTAGGGGCGAAATTGGAAGGGAAAATTCACATTTATTGCGGAGATATGGATAATTACTATTTGAACAATGCTGTATATTTGACAGAAGAATTCTTAGAGCAAACACAGAACCCTTACTATAATGGGGAAGTTGCTTATGGTGATCGGGCCGAGCATTGCTGGAATGGAGACCCTACCTTACCGAACTACATTACAAGACTTAGATACAACACGATGTATCTGGACGAAATCGAAGATCGATTGAAAGAATCAGCACCAAATAATTTCAACCAACAAAATTGGACTTTAACCAAAAATTAAAATGATGAAAACTACTTTAAAATTTAGCCTATTGGCACTTTCCGCAGGAATCCTAGTAGCCTGTGGGCCACAGAAAACTGAAGAAACAACGGAGGATCTGGCCATGGTAGAGGATGTGAAAACTCCAACCTTGACATTGCTATGGGAAACGCCAGAGACCTTGACCACCAATGAATCAGTGCTTTTTGATGCCGCTACTGGTACGATCTATGTTGCCAATATTGAAGGTGATCCTGTCGGAAAAGACGGTAAAGGATCGATATCTATTATTGGTAAAGATGGAAGTATTGTGAACCAAAACTGGGTAACCGGACTAAATGCTCCAAAAGGAATGGGCATTGCAAATGGAATGCTTTACGTAACCGATATTGACGAGCTGGTTGAAATCGATATTGCAGCAGCAAAAATCAATAAGAAGTACAAGGTAGAAGGTGCTCAATTCTTGAACGATACAGATACGCACGATGGCAAGGTGTATTTCACAGACATGAATACCGGAAAAGTTCACCTGTTAGATGGAGGGGTGGTATCTACTATTTCTGAGGGAAATGAATCTATCAATGGAATTGCCGTATCAGAAGACGGTACGATTTATGGACTTGATGGATCCGGCATGAAGCAGTGGAATGCTGATGGCACTACTACGATCTTGAATAGCGCAGTGACTGGTGGCGATGGTTTGGTCATCTTGGGTGATGGAAACTTCGTTGCCTCCAAATGGCAAGGAGAGATTTGGTTTGCTACAGCAGAGGGCGAGACATTGATGCTCGATACCAAAGCCGCAGAATCAAACACAGCAGACATCGGATACAATGCCGCTGATCAAGTGGTTTATGTGCCTACTTTCTTCAAAAACAAAGTAGCTGCGTACAAGCTTGATTATTAAACTTCCTAGCTAAAAGTCTAAAAGCCTCAACCAAAAATTGAGGCTTTTTTTTTAAATCCGCAGCTTGATTTTTCGGAAAAACTAGCCATTAATCCATGAACAATTTCGTCTTGGTAGAAGTTGAGCTTGTTCTTTTCTAAGATAAATGTGAGATTTTCTGTTTGATATCACCCCGGTCTTTTCTATTCTTTTAATAAAGAAGGAATTTATATTGGATCGAGACCGTTTAAACAATAGAAAGCCTGAAATGGATTTTTTGAAAAATAGAAATAGAATATTGTGATTATCTTTATTGCGTCTAAAGGGAATGTTTCTAATCAAAAATTCCAGTAAGAATAAAAAACTATTGATTATGGCAAAGCCTATAAATTACGAAGTAGAAAAAAATATAGAAGTAATCTCTCAACTGGATGGACTAGTAGGAGAGGCAGTGGACAATATCTTAGTCGATCCTGACAAATGCTGGCAACCGTCAGATTTTCTGCCAGATTTTGGAGACCCAGATATCCACGACCAAATCAAACTATTGCAAAAAAGATCCGAAGGTATTCCTGATACGATATTGACTTCCTTGGTCGGCAATATGATTACTGAAGAAGCATTGCCAAGTTATCAGACTTATTTCAATCTTTTGGAAGGAATAAATCCAGAAAGATCGCTTTTCTCGCCATCGGGATGGGTTCGATGGTCCAAATCATGGACTGCTGAGGAGAACCGACACGGTGATCTTCTTAACAAATACCTCTACATGACGGGAAGAGTGGATATGAAAGCTGTAGAGCAAACAATCCATAGGCTTTTAGCAAATGGATTTGACCCAAATACTGGAGGAGATCCCTATCAGGCGATCGTTTATACCTCCTTTCAAGAAAGAGCCACAAAAATCTCCCACGTAAATACAGGTAAACTCGCGGATATTGCCGGTGATACCGTTCTTGGAAGGATCTGCAAACAAATCGCAGGAGATGAAGCTAGACATGAAAAGGCCTATAAGAGCTTTATGTCAGCAATATTTGACATCGATCCCAATGGCGCAATGCTTGCTTTTGAAAAATTAATGAGAAAGCAGATTGTGATGCCAGCAGTAATGATGGGAGAAGGAGGAACTAACCCTTCACTCTTCACCCAATTCTCAGAGGTCACTCAGAAAGTAGGAATTTATACAGGCTGGGATTACGCCAGAATCATCGAACACCTCGTCAGCCTTTGGAAAATTGAAGCGATCACTGGCTTAAATGATGTAGCGGCAAAAGCCCAAGATTACTTGGCTAACCTTTCTGGGCGGTACATGCGCCTAGCAGATCGAATGAAAGCTCCTGACGAAGTCAAGCTAGCTTGGTTGAAATAAGCCGATACCTAAAAACGAAAGTCCTTTCTCAAATCGGAAAGGACTTTTTTGTTTTAATCCGTATCGGAAGTAATTTGAAAGCACATACTATTTGAAATATGAAAATAAGACTCCTTCTCCCAATTCTCCTTTTTTTAACCCTATTCACTGCAACTGCACAATCAGAACTTCGGGTAAATTCCGAACGATTAAATGGTTCAATTCAGAAGCTTTCCACTTTCGGTAAAAATGCAGCTGGAGGAAGCGATCGTATCGCGTTTTCATCTCATGATGTAGCGGCCAGAGTATTTGTAATTGATTTGATGAAGGAAGCAGGCCTGGAAGTTTCCATCGATTTTGCAGGAAATATCATTGGCAAAAGGGCGGGCACAAATCCTTCATTGAAGCCGATTGCTTTTGGATCACATATCGATGAAGTGCCCAATGGCGGAGATTATGATGGCCCGGTCGGCTCGATGAGCGCGATAGAAGTCATGCAAACTTTGGCGGAAAATAATATCAAGACGGCCCATCCACTGGAAGCGATCATCTTTACCAACGAAGAAGGAGGAGTTGTGGGAAGTCGAGCGATCGTAGGTGAGCTCAATGAAAAATCTCTTCAAATAGTCTCCAATGCTGGTATTACACAATATGAAGGAATCAAGCTATTGGGTGGAAACCCTGATCGGGTTTCTGAAATGGCTAGGAAAAAAGGGGATTTGGCAGCTTTCCTTGAACTCCATATTGAACAAGGGGGAAATCTGGATCGAGAGAACATCCAAATTGGCGTAGTGGAAGGAATCGTAGCGATCGAATGGTGGCAGTTTACATTCAAAGGCATGGCAAATCATGCAGGTACTACGCCGATGAATATGCGAAAAGATGCCTTACTTCCAGCGGCAGAATTTGTACTAGCTGTAAACAAAATCGTGCGATCTCACGAAGGTGCACAAGTGGGCACCGTAGGAATAATCGAAGCATTCCCCGGAGCAGGAAATGTGATTCCGGGGGAAGTAAAATTAAATCTGGAAATGCGAGACCTTTCCTCAGAAAAAATCTGGATGATTTATAAAGAAATTGAAGCCAAGGCTAAATCTCTGGCTTCTGATGCTGGTATGGAATTAACTATCACGCATCAAGAAGTTGCCAGTATGCCAGCTCTAGCGGATGAAGGAATTCGAGAAATTATAGGAGATCGGGCAAAAGCACTTGGCTTTTCTACACTAAGTCTACCAAGCGGAGCCGGACATGATGCCCAAGAGATGGCCAAGATCGCACCGATGGGAATGATTTTCATTCCTAGCAAAAATGGAATATCACATGCTCCAAGTGAATATTCTTCTCCGGAAGACATTGCCAATGGCGCCAATGTATTGCTTCAGACCATCCTCACTTTAGACAAAACTTTAAAGTAAGAGTCA
>JBBQDY010000238.1:0-5364 GCA_038320155.1 Cytophagales bacterium | reverse complement strand
TCCTCCATCAGCGTAATCAGATTCTGTAAGGTGTCCGAGTAACTTCTGATTCGGTCCAAATAGATTTTGGTTAGTCTTTCGGAGCTGAGTTGCTTGTTTTTCAACAAAACCGAAAGCTGATGAACAGACATATAGGCAATGTCCACATCCTTTTCTGGAAGAGTTACTTGTTTTGGAAATCCCCAATCCAAGGTTTTTTGAACCAAATTAGGTTCAAAGCCCATGGGTAAAGGGTTAAAAACCAGAGCTGGCGAGATCGAATTATCCAAAGTGACCTTTCTTAGGGTCTCATAATTCGAGCGCTGATTGTTTAAGTTGCTAATCATGCTGTCTTTTTCGGCATTGGAAAAACTCAATCCGAAAAGTTCTGAAGCCGATTCGATAGTGTTAGGTGTGATTTCTCCAGCCTTTTTGCCCAAAGTAAATCCAAGCGCTAAGAATGCGATTGCTCCAAAGACAAGAAAAGAAATGAGGCGAGGGGTGTAATTAGTTTTCATTGAATAGTTTTGTGTTGCAAACAAGTAGACCATCAAGGTGTTCAATAAGCCTTAAATAATCAAACCATTCATGGATCAAAAAGCTCCATTCCCAATTTTCCCTATGCATTTCAGAGGCCTTCTTCTTTTGGCGGGAATGTATACGATTGCTTGGTCTGCTTTTTTCAAGTGGTATGGTCCGACCTTGATCAGTTGGATCGCCATGGGAAATCCAGTCTCAGATGGACTAAACCCATCTTGGTTTGGAAATTTTGGCCTTTTGGTAGGACTGGTAATTTTCGTCAGTTCATTTTACCCAGTGAGTTGGATCAGATTGATTCTAGCAGGGACCATCGGAAAAATCTTACTTGCAGTTTGGTTTGGCCTTTACTTTTTTCCAGAATTTGGATGGAATAAGAGAAGCGGATTTATCTTAATTTTCAATGAGTTGATTTGGCTTATTCCTCTGATTTTAATTTATATGAGAGCGAAAGCCGTGAAGAATTATTTTGAAAAAATAGGTGACGATGATTCACTGGAGTGAGTAATCTGAAAAACACGCCTTACCCAAAAAGGAATTTTACCTTAAGCCTATTTGAATCTGGGCAAAAAAAAACCAGGAGAAACCTGGTTTTTTGAATTTGATTGATTTTTGTTAATGTTAGGTCAACAAAATAATGAGTAGCAAAACAACGATGATAGCACCAACAGAGATATAAACCCCGTTGCCTGTTGCACGAGCCTCAGCTTTCATCTCTTTCAATTCTTCTCGGATGTCTTTTCGCTCGTTCTTGGACATAGACATAAGGTCCATTGCCTTGATCTCTTCTACTCTAGCTTCCATCTCGGTCAAACGTACTTGCTGAGCTTCAGTCAGCTCAGTTTTATCCTTTTTACTTTCAGACTTATCGCCTGAACCTGCCATGGCCATAGGACCAGTAATTAGCATAAAGAATACTAATAGTGTTTTTTTCATATTGTATTGGATTAAGTGACTATTATTTTTTCTTACCAATAAGACAGCCAAATCTGTCAAATCATATTGACTTAGCGAATTTTTTGACCCGATCCATCGAATTTTTGTACCTTGGGTCATCTTTTGAACCGACTAAAATTCTCTAAAATTTCATTAAAATGTCCCAAAATCAGCCCTGTAAGCTATTTTTATTAGATGCGATGGCATTGATCTATCGTGCCCATTTCGCCTTTAGCAAAAACCCAAGAATCAATTCCAAAGGACTCAATACAGGGGTCATGCTGGGGTTTACCAATACCCTACTTGAGGTCCTAGATAAGGAAAAACCTACCCATATCGGGGTGGCTTTTGACACTAAAGCCCCAACCTTCCGACACATCCAGTTTGAAGCATATAAAGCTAATCGCCAAGAACAGCCTGAAGATATTTCTATCTCTATTCCATGGGTCAAAGAAATCGTCAAAGCTTTCAACATTCCAATTTTAGAATTGGATGGTTTTGAAGCGGATGACATAATCGGAACTTTGGCCAAAAAAGCTGAGAAAGAAAACTTTACAGTCTACATGATGACTCCAGACAAGGACTTTGGTCAACTGGTCGATGATCATATTTTTCTCTACAAACCAGCATTTATGGGAAATGGTGTCGATGTGATGGGGCCAAAGCAAATCTGTGAAAAGTGGGATATCGAAAATGTGGATCAAGTGCGAGATATCCTCGGACTGATGGGCGATGCCGTGGATAATATTCCCGGAATCCCAGGAATCGGTCAAAAAACAGCGGTAAAGCTCCTCAAGGAATATGGCACCGTCGAGGAACTCATCAAAAACACAGCTGATCTCAAGGGAAAGCAGAAGGAAAATGTGGAAAACTTTGCCCAGCAGGGAATCCTATCGAAAGAACTAGCCACGATTAAGATCGATGTTCCGGTTGATTTTATCCATGATGACTTAAAATACGATGGAATAGACGACGAAAAACTTCGCACGATTTTTACCGAACTCGAATTCCGAACCCTAGCTGCGCGAGTATTTAAAAAGTCTGGCGAAAAGGCTACAGTTCAGAAAAATGAACAATTGGGCCTTTTTGGTGCTCCTCCTGTAGCTGCTTCATCAACTTCCGATCCTATCGAATTTGAAGAAGAAAGCGTGGAAATCACGGAAAAAGCACCTGCGGATACGATTCATTCCAACCTCCATAATTACCATAAAATCAAAGGCGCTGAAGCGATCAAGGAGTTATTGGAATACCTTCAGATTCAAACCGAACTTTGCTTTGATACCGAGACCACTTCGGTGAATGCGATGGAAGCGGAATTGGTTGGGATTTCTTTTGCCTATGTCACTGGCGAGGCCTATTATATTCCTTGCCCGGAAAATAAAGAAGAAACTCAAGCCATTTTAGAAATTCTCCGACCCTTATTTGAAAACGATGCAATTCTAAAAATCGGGCAGAATATCAAATACGATATCCTCGTGCTGAAAAATTACGGCATCGAAGTTAAAGGTGCACTTTACGATACCATGCTGGCGCACTACCTGATCGAGCCAGAGGGAAAACACTCCATGGATTTTTTGGCTGAGCAATACTTGAATTATAAGCCGGTATCCATCACCGAATTGATTGGGAAAAAGGGAAAAAATCAAGGCAGTATGCGGGATGTGGATGAGGATGAAGTCACGGGCTATGCTGCTGAAGATGCGGACATTACACTGCGCCTGAAAGCCGCTTTTGATCCCACGCTAAAGGAAAATCAGTTGGAAAAACTTTTCTATGAAGTCGAAAACCCGCTCATTAATGTCTTGGCAGACATGGAGTTTGAGGGCATTCGAATTGATACTGAAAGTTTGGCTGAGCTATCGGTTTTGCTGGAAAATGAAAGTCTGGAAATCGAAAAGCGTGTCTATGAGATCGCCGGAGTACGATTCAATCTGGCTTCGCCAAAGCAACTTGGGGAAGTGCTTTTTGATAAACTGAAACTTGATCCCAAGGCCAAAAAAACCAAAACGGGCCAATATGCTACCGGTGAAGAAATCTTAAGCCGAATGGCAAATGAGCATGAAATCGCTCAGGCAATCTTGGATTACCGACAAATGGTAAAGTTGAAATCTACTTATGTCGATTCACTTCCGCTGCTGATCAATCCAAAAACGGGAAGAATCCACACCACCTACAATCAATTTGTGGCTGCAACAGGCCGCCTTTCCTCTACCAATCCTAACCTTCAAAATATCCCAATCCGAACGGCAAGAGGAAGAGAGATCAGAAAAGCTTTTGTACCTCGAGACGAAAATCACATCCTGCTGGCAGCGGATTATTCACAGATCGAGCTGCGGATCATGGCCGAGTTTTCAGGTGATGAATCTATGCTCGAGGCCTTCCGAACTGGCCGTGACATTCATGCGACCACAGCCGCCAAAATCTTCCAAGTGCCACTCGAGGAAGTGACCTCGGACATGCGTCGGAAAGCCAAAACGGCCAATTTCGGGATTATTTACGGCATTTCGGCTTTTGGGCTTTCGCAGCGCTTGAGCATCCCGAGAGGCGAAGCCAAAGAAATCATTGATGCCTATTTCAAGGAATTTCCTGCTGTCAAAGAATACATGGACGGGGTGATCACAAAAGCGCAAACCGACGAATACGTGGAAACGATCCTCGGCCGACGCCGCTACCTAAGAGACATCAACAGCCGAAATATGAATATGCGGGGCTTTGCAGAGCGAAATGCCATCAATGCACCCATCCAAGGTTCTGCCGCAGACCTGATCAAAGTCGCCATGATTCATGTCCATGAGTGGATGAAAAAGGAGAAGCTGAAATCAAAAATGATTCTTCAGGTCCATGATGAATTGGTCTTCGATGCGCACAAAGATGAAGTAGAACTTCTCAAGGCAAATATCCCCGGACTGATGTCCAACGCGATCAAAATGAAAGTTCCGGTCGAAGTGGAGGTTGGAATGGGCATGGATTGGCTGGAGGCGCATTAACAGTATCAAGTAGTTAGACACAAGTATCGAGAGGGCAGAATCAAGATATTAGATCAAAGAACCAAGATATTAGAGCGAAGAAAGAAGATTTCTGATTCAAGAATTAAGAGAGTTAGAGTAGCTAGATGTAAGTATCAAGCCTCGCAGAACTAAGAATTAAGCAATTTAGAATTAGGACCAAGCATTTTAGATAGAAAACCACGAAGTGGTTGAACTATGAATAGCCCTCGGTGGAGCTTGCGGAACCGGGGGTTCCAGTATTAAATTCCAAACCACCTCCCGCTACAATCATGATGAGAACTGCTAGGTAAGTTCGGGAGGATGGAAAAGAGTATCTAGTAGTGAGACTATAGTATCAAGATGTTAGAATCGAGATTGTTGAATTGGCGAATTGTTGAATTGAGATTTAGAATCCAGCGTTCGAGACAAAAACCACGAAGTGGTTTAACTATGAATACCTGTCCGCCGCGGCGGAGCCCTCGGTGGAGCTTGCGGAACCGGGGGTTTCAAGATCAAATTCCAAACCCCCTCCCGTCAGAATCTATGTTAAAACTGCTAGGTAAGTTCGGGAGGATGGAAAAGAGTATCTAGTAGTGAGACTATAGTATCAAGATGTTAGAATCGAGATTGTTGAATTGGCGAATTGTTGAATTGAGATTTAGAATCCAGCGTTCGAGGCAAAAACCATATTGTGGTTGAACTATGAAAAGCCCTCGGTGGAGCTTACGGAACTGCTAGGTAAGTTAGGGAGGATGGAAACGAGTATCTAGTAGTGAGACTATAGTATCAAGATGTTAGAATCGAGATTGTCGAATTGGCGAATTGTTGAATTGAGATTTAGAATCCAGCGTTCGAGACAAAAACCACGAAGTGGTTGAACTATGAATAACTTGTCCGCCGCGGTGGAGCCCTCGGTGGAGCTTGC
>JBBQDY010000237.1:0-5372 GCA_038320155.1 Cytophagales bacterium | reverse complement strand
TTTGATTGGAAAACAGACCTTTTTTTCGAGCCAAATCTTGGAAAACAGTAGATTCGTAAGGAGGTAGAATCAACCAAAATCTTCCCCTATCTGCTAATAATCGAATAACCTGATTCACCAAATCTTCAAATGAAAGCATATCAGTGTGCAAGGCTTGATTACGCTCCTTCCCTTTTGCTTTCAAATGAGCCGTAAAATAGGGCGGATTACTTACGATCAAATCAAACCTTTTGGAAGTAGCAAAGTCTTGGATTCGTTCTTGATGAATTGTCAGCCGAGCATCAAACTTACTTCCGGCAAAATTCTCACCCGCTTGAATGGCTGCTTTTTCATCAAACTCTACTGCTTCAATATTTGCATCAGGGAATCGCTGCGCCAACATTAGCGCGATCACTCCAGTGCCTGTACCAATATCAAGAATCATTTTTGGGTTTTCGGATTCAGCAAGTCCACCCAATAACACCGCATCCGTGCTGATTTTCATCGCACATCGGTCTTGATGGATTCGAAACTGTTGAAATTGAAACCAACTATTCCCCATTAAGTCCGGGCTTTGCTGAAAAAACTCAGGTTAAATCTTGGCTTATCATCCATTACATTGAGCTCATCTTCGGAGACTCTTTTCACGCTCTCAATGGTATAGAAGGCTTTTGAGTCTAGGCTTTTAACTTTAGCGATAAACTCCTTCAATGAATCCCGCTTCATTACCGTAAAGGTCAGCTGAACCTTCCCATATCTTCCTTCCGCTCCGACATTTGTAAATCGGAAATCTCGCTCTTTCATATACTCCATCAATTCAGGAAGTGGATTTGGGGTGATCACCCGCACCAGCACTCTGCCAAGTGCTAGTTTCTCCTCAAAATACATCCCCACATAAGTACCTGTTCCAAAGCCGGCGGCATAGGCAACATAGGACATGGGATTTGAAATATTTTGAAAAATCTGACCTATTGCCAGCAACCAAATAAGTGCTTCAAAAAACCCCAGAAAAGGAGCGATGTTTCTTTTCCCATTCATCATAAACATAATCCGAAGGGTATTGATAGACACATCGCAAACCCGAGCGCAAAAAATCAGCAAGGGCATGATCAGGTAATTAAATAATTGATCGGATACGCCGAATGATTGAAAGAACTCTTGCATGACAATTTGAGGCTTGTTATCCGGCAAAATTACAATCCTTTCTACCAAGGTGGAAGGAATCTTTTATTAGATCTTCAAATCTCGCCCTGCAGCCATTCCGAAATAGATAAAAAGGACTGTGAAAAAGAGCATAAATCCAATCAGGATATTCCAATTATTGAACAGGTCTAAGGACACTCCAAAAAGCAAAGGACCTACTGCGGCCAAATAATAGCCAGAAGACTGGACCATCGCAGAAAGCTTTGCGGTAGTTTGATCTTCAGCTGTCCGCAAAGCAATCAACGTATAGCCTATACTCAGACTCGCGCCCATTCCTATACCGATCACACTCAAAGAAAGATAAGTGAGCCAATCTATCTGAAGAAATAGGCCCGTAAATCCGAAGAAATACATCATTCCCACGATCATAGTAAAGGTGGATTGTTGCTTTTGTCGAATCAGGATAGCTGGAGTAAAATAAGATCCGATCAGTCCGAGTAGCTGCATTACTGCAGACACGACTCCCGCTTCCACAGGACTCCAGCCTCTAGAGATCAACATATCCGGAAGCCAAGTAGTCAAGGTAAAATACATCACGGATTGACAACCCATGAATATGGCTACATGCCAAGCTAGTTTGGATTTCCATACATTTTTGGCAGGACTTTGATTGGAATCCAATCCGGCTTTTGGTCGCGTAATCTGAGGAATCCAGAGAATCAAAGCCAGCAAAATGAAAAGTGACCAAGAAGCCAAAGCCCCCCGCCATCCAAAATTCAACTCTACCGCTATCGGAACAGAAACCCCTGCTGCTACCGCTGCAAAAAGCGACATGATCGTGGCCATCAAAGCGGTCATCAATCCTAATTTCTCAGGCAGTCTGACTTTGATCAAGGGGATCAAAAGAACATTTGCGATGACAATCCCGATCCCGGTGATCCCGGTCCCAATAAGCAACAGCTCTATCCCACCGGCGACACGTAAAATCATCCCAAATCCCAGCAGCAACATTCCTAGAAAGATTGCTCGGCCGATCCCCAATCGCTTGCCGATGGATGGCGCAAAAAGTGAAAAAGTCGCAAAAGTTAAGAGCGGGAGTGTAGTCAGGAATCCCGCCAATCCATTGGATAAGCCCAGATCCTCCCGAATAAATGGAATTAGTGGCCCCACTGAAGCAATCGAGGTTCGGAGATTCACGGCGATCAAGATGATCCCTGTGATCAGGAAACCTTGATGGTTGGTGGTATTATTCAAAATAGATGATTGAGGGATAAAAGAGGTTATAGGAAATTGAGATTAAATGACATGAGATTGAAGACGTTGATTCACTAGAAAATCTAAGAATTATCTGCAAATCCTCAAAACTATCAAAACTGCTCACTCTTCAAACTGATGAAACCTAACAACTTGTCGGTTTCTGAAATACGTTGACCGCATTTGCCAGATAAATTTAATCAAAAATGGCAAGACGAGATCAATTCACAATGAGTGAATCAGAGTCAGGAAATCGCAGGTTTAGTGAGAATTTCAGGAAGCAGAAAGTACGTGATTTGGAATTTGGGAAGACTAAAGATTGATGATCTTTGCAAAAAATAGCAAGTTTCCGACTTGTCTGTTCGGGGAGCCAATTATTTGATTGAAAACCAGAATTGAAAATGCCCAACCATTACGATCGGGCATTATTTTCATTTAAAGCAAACTCAGTCAAAAACTCCTCAAAAACCTGATTTGGTTTTAGAATTATTTCTCAGCAACGCTACTAGTATTAGCACAAATACTGCAGCTCCTACTACCCAAACCCAAGTTTGCTCATACCAAACTGGCTTGCCTCCTAAATCTATATCGATATTCAATCCCTTGTCTTGGGCATAAGTTGCTACACTTACCAAAAAAGTAAGTATCAAGGCCGTTAAACCTTTTGCGTTTTTAATTAACTGATTTTTCATGGCTGAAATGGTTTTGTTGTTTATTTAAAATCTGATTTTCTGAGAAAGACCCATTCACCAAAGTCCTTTTTGTAGGTGATGAAATTATGTCATTTCACAATTAATTATTCAAACCCCCACCAAATTGAGTGCTAGTGAACAATCATCTGAATCTTCTTCTATAAGAACCTTCATTTCAGACAATCTTAACGTCCGGAATAACTGAAAAAATCAAAACATCAAAAAGCAGTCAATTTAATTTTCCCTTCCATTACTTAAATTGGGAAATTAATTCCCCTCATTTTCCCTAAAAACCAAAAGAACCAGCTCCCTTTCGAAAGCTGGCTCTTTATTGAAATTAGGAAAAACGTCTACCCCATCTTTTTTTCTCTTCCCTTAATCACAACTAAAACTATCAATCCTGCAAGTGCTAGGCCTACCATCCAGATCAAAGGTTGGTAGAACATTAGCGGATCCATAGAAAGCTGGTAGCTAGAACCAATTTCGGAATCCTGAGCTATCGCCGTCCCCTGAAAAAGAGGAAGCAAAAATATAAGGAGAGTCAGTTGAATGGAATATTTGAGACGTTTCATGATTTCACTGGATTTTAATTAAACCTCAGATTGTAAGTGACTGCAAGGCCAATAGTTTGAACATCGATACTTGGGTCGGCACGAAATACCTGGTTGTAGAAAGCGAAGACATTAAAGTTGTAATTGTGATAGCCCACCTGAGGACGAACATAAAGTCCACCATCGTTGACATTGAAATCGGTAAAGAAGGTATATCCAATGTCAGTTCCCACGAAAAACCCTGTAGGCTGTGGATAGTAACGAAGCATCAATCCCAATGGAATCGCACCGAATCCACTCGTTGATCCATCAAGCGACATATTGTCTTTGTTGTAATATTTGGTATAGCCAGTAACGAGACCTAATCCAAAATTATCAGTTCGCATAAACTGAGCAGATGCTTCCACTCCAAAAGCTAGTTTGGAGAAAGTACTCAAATCCCCGACAGGGACGCCTAGGTTAAGGCCAATTTTTAGCCAAGAATTTTGTTCATCGATCTCATCCAGTTCTCGTGTTTGCTGGGCATTTGTGGTTAGGGTAATCATTCCGACAAATAGAATTAGTAATAGCTTTCTCATATTTAATATTGGTTTATGTATCCCTAACTAGACCAAAAGGGATACCCATCTGTGAAATAAGCCACTAAAAGCGCCAATATGCTTGTTTGTGAACGATTTAGAATACGCATGACAAGTGAGCATATAATTTTAGGCTTTCATCTTCCCCTCAATTCACTGAGATATATTCGTTTATTGGGGAATTCTTTACCTATTTAATTAGATAAGGTAAGTTGAATGAATGCGGAATTCTATTTCAATTTTTCACTTAAATTCAGCCCAATCAACCAGCCCTTCTATGAGAAAAATTATTCTAACCCTACTCTTTATTCTTGGCCTGCTCGGCGGATTCGTTTTTTACATCTTTTCCTCCACCGGGTACTTTCGAGAAGTAGAAGCCAGTAATTTATTTGGTCCGGTTTTCCAAACGATCGCTTTGCCCGGGGTGGAAGACATGGCCTTAGCCAGAGCAGATAGTCTGCTGATTCTATCGGTAGATGATCGGGCTGCGATACGGGAAGGCAAAACCGGAATGGTTGGGATTTACATGATCGACTTGCGCAAAACTCCTTTTGAGCCGATACTACTTACGGGTCAGCTCGATTTTCCTTTTTTCCCGCACGGCCTCAGCATATTCCAACTCGACTCTGCGAAATACAGCCTGATGGCTATCAATCATGTGAATGGGAAGCATTCGATCGAGCATTTCATCCTAAACGGAAAAACACTTACCCACCAAAAATCCATCACTGACCCCAATTTCGTCAGTCCAAATGACTTGGTGATGGTTGGACCTGAGAAATTCTATTATTCAAACGATCATGGCTATACCGGTGGACTGGGGGTTTTCGCAGAAAACTACCTCGGCTTGAAAGCCTCCAATGTGGGTTATTATGACGGAACATCTGCTGAAATCAAAGCCGGATCGATCGGCTATGCGAACGGGATGCAATATGATTCGGAGGAAAAACTGCTTTATGTAGCGGCAGTCCGTAGCTTTCTGGTTAAAGTGTATAAAGTTGAAAATGACTGGAATTTGACTCATTTGGAGGATATCAAGACCGGAACCGGAGTGGATAATATCGAGTTGGATGAATCCGGAACCTTGTGGATAGGTGCCCATCCCAACCTATTGCAATTCGCTTCCTATGCCGCTGGCAAAAATCCGACGGCTCCTTCTGAAGTAATTCAAATCA
>JBBQDY010000236.1:0-5390 GCA_038320155.1 Cytophagales bacterium | reverse complement strand
AAGTTTAAAACATTCAAAAAATACCCAATACTGGGTATTTTTTTTATGATTTTTTCACCTGACCTTTGAAACAGTGTTAAGTTTTAAAATCAGACGAAAGTCGAAAATAAAAGACCTTGGGTTTCCCGAGGTCTTTTTATTATCAAAACCCCAAGAATAAAACGGATTCGAAACATACAAAATCCACAAAAATCATCTGATTTTAATTATTTAGTTTAATATCGAAGGAAATAGGGCAATTTAATGTGATTTGAGCAATTGGTAAATTCAACTGGTAATTGAAAAGAAGATTCAAGATTTAATTAATTACCTAACGTTTTTAGAACCGGATTACTGGTTTCAAAAAAATTAAAACTCATAGTTCATCTTTAAAAACTGAATAAATTCTTCAGTAAAAAAAGTTGCCCCTTCATCAATCAAATGATTGGAATCATGAAAATACCTGGGAATGGAATAGAAAGAATTGCTGGAGTCATAGACAAAATAATCCCCAACGACCTGAAGTTCATTTACCCTAGTGAAAAATTGAGGATTTAAGTTTTTGAAGTTCGGTGGATAAGAAACCAGAAGCTTAATATTATTCAACTCACAAAGCTTTTGAATACTTTCAAAGGCAATTAGCCTGGATGCAAGCTCTTTATTTTGATCATATTCTAAATTAAAAGAATCGAACTGTTTATTAAAAGATTCACCTTGAAATGAGATGGGCATTGAACCATTCGAAGATAAACTGTCGTACTGCGTAAAAGTCTTCTTACCAAAATCAAATGTTGATTTACTGACTCTACCTATTAAGAATAAATAGCTCAACGGGCTTTTTGTCTTCCTTTTTATCATTTCTTCAGTGACCTCTGAAAATTTCATCAATGGGTACAATAGATCATATCTAAACTCCAACGAAATATCATTCTGAAAAGAAGAATGATCATCCATCACCAATACCAGTAATTCAGGTGCTTTTTGATTGTTTAAATAAATCCTGAGCAAAAATTCATGAAATTCAATATTGGATCCCGGATAAGAAAAATTCAGGGTCTTTTTTCCTAAAGAATTTTCGATTTCACCAGCCAGGAAATTCCTAGCGCCCCTTGATGACCCCAAAATTAATATTTCGGAATCATGTTCTCCTTTTAACGCTTGGTGAATCCTTTGATCAATGACCTGAAGAGGATTGATTTGGAAGGGTATCAACAGTAATTTGTCCAGCAAAAAAAAGGTTAATCCAAATAGAAAGACATTTTTAAGAAATCTTTTCATATTAGAATTGGAAATAAATAAATTCCTGTTCAACGGAATTTGATAGGAATAGCCCGATCATTAGTATAAAGTACAGGGTCCATCTCTGCGGTCTATTTAGAAGAAATGAAACAATCTGCAATCCAAATTCCCCCTTTCTTCCCAACCATTCGAAGCCAACAAATAAACCTATTAGTATAAAAGTAAAAAGCGGAAAAATTTCAGGATACGCGAAAACTGAGGGTGAAAAAATTTGTTGAACCATCGAAAATGCATCGGTAACAGAATCCGATCTAAAGAAGATCCATGCTAACGTAGTTATGAAAAAGGTGAATAACATCTTGTATAATTCTTCAAAAGACGGTAAACGAGTATCCTGAGCAACGATCCCCAAATTGATTCTATTTGAATTTGTAAGCAGAAGAGGGAGGAAATAAAGGGCATTTAATCCCCCCCAAACAACAAAAGTCCAATTTGCTCCGTGCCAAAAACCACTCACTAAAAAGATTATGAAAGTATTTCTTATTTTCATCCAGAGCCCAGCTTTACTTCCTCCCAAAGGAATGTAAAGGTAATCCCTAAACCAGGTAGACAAGGAAATGTGCCACCTTCTCCAAAACTCAGCAATATCTCTTGAGAAATAAGGGAACGCGAAATTACGCATCAAATCAAAACCAAATAACCGTGAGGTACCTATGGCTATATCCGAGTATCCTGAAAAATCTCCATAAATTTGAAAGCTGAATAACACAGCACCAATTAGGAGAGTACTGCCTGAATAAACCTCATGATTATCAAAAATCAGATTTACGTATTCTCCACACTTATCGGCAATAATAATTTTTTTAATTAAACCCCATAATATTTGTTTCAACCCATCTACCGCTTTCAGGTAGTCAAACTTTCTTTCCATTTGGAATTGTGGTAGCAGGTTAGTCGCTCGCTCAATAGGGCCTGCTACTAACTGAGGAAAGAAAGCTATAAAAGCAGAGAATGCTATGAAGTCCCGAGTTGGCAATAATTTGCCTCGATAAACATCTATGGTATAGCTTAACGTTTGAAAGGTGTAAAAGCTAATCCCAACCGGGAGAACGATGCTTAAAAGCCCTTGATCAATAGGAAATCCAAACCAATGGAATGCTTGTAGAAAATTGTCTAAGAAAAAGTTGAAGTATTTAAAAAAGCCCAAAAGACCTAAATTAATAGCTATGCTAATAACTAAAAGTGTCTTCCTCAAATGAGCACTGGTTTCTTTTTCCAGTTTGAGACCAATAATAAAGTCAAGCAGCGAACTGGCTACAATTAAAATCAAAAAACGCCAATCCCACCAGCCGTAAAAAAAATAGCTGGAAGCTAAAAGCACAATATTCTGACTCTTAATTCTTTTAGAGCCAACTATCCAATAAACAATAAATACTATGGGGAGGAAAATCGCAAAATCGATGGAATTGAAAAGCATTAGTTAATTTAATAGTTGCCTTTTTATATTAGAAAAAGGGCTTTGGGATTTTCAGAGTGCGAATAAAATTAAATTATTCGAGTTTGTTACCAAGAGCAAACTAATTTGATGCTATAGTTTTTCGACGTCCAAAGAGGAATGGCATATATTTCCTTTAAAGGATATGAAACAAATTCAACGTGATAATCTTCAACTCTTTCATTTTCAGGCAATAAAAAATCACCCTATCTGAACTTGAGTTTAGGGTGTTTGAAAATAATTTTTTTTTAAGACGAATTTATCTGATCAGAATAAACACTCCCGATTTCGAGCCCTTTTCTCCGGATCTGGAAGTGAAATCTACCCTATACACATAATTGCCATTTGGGGTATCGGTATTATTCAACCTTCCATCCCAGCCCAGATTTTCAAATTGGTCAGAATAGTGGATCAATTCACCCCAAGTATTAAAGATATAGAATTCCAATTTTGCTAAACCCCGGTGCTTTGGCAAAAAGAGCTGGTTTTTTTCTCCACTCGGAGTAAAGGCATTTGGAACTATGATCAGATAATCGTCAAAGACATTGATTACTTTCTGGAACTCAGAGCTGCAGCCAAACTCATCTATGGTGGTTAGTCTTACGGTATATTGGCCCACCTTGTCGTAGACATGAGTGGGATTCCGTTCGCTGCTTGAGCTGCCATCTCCAAAATCCCAATTCCATATAATTATCTTCCCTACTGAAATATCCTGGAATTGGACAAGGTCCAGAAGCTGAACCTCGGAATTGACAAGAGAACCATTTACACCCAAATCAATTTCATACTGGAATTCCGCGATATGTATGGCATCTGACACTATTACAGAGATCCGCTGCGTCTGCGTGAAACATTTAGAATTTTTGAAACTTGCGCTTACAATATAATTGCCTGGCATATTAACCGCAGTAATCTCGTCCAATCTCAGGTTCCTTCCATTGGGCGCCAATATCACATAATCAAAAACGCTAGGATTGAAGCCTTCAATAAACTCATTAAGATTGACTGTTTGTCTTGGGTCACAAATAATGGATGGGTTGGAGACTCTGAGTGTAGGCAGAGGTCTTACGGTAACTTTTACTTCTTTTAGAGCTGGAGGACAGATTCCATCGCCTTCTACCATGATAAAGTAGCTATAAGGCAAATCTCTGCTAGGCAGGCCGGTAATTTTCATTTCTCCACTCGAAGAATTCACATAGGTGGCTCCAAATTGGTCTGCTGTTCCCGTTTTGACTTGGGCAGTAAGTTCTTTATCGTAATACCACTTGAAAACTCCATTGCTGTTCGCAGGATTTATGCTTGCAACCACAGTGGCCACTTCACCTTCACAAATCACTTGATCATTAGCAAGGATGACGGTCGCAGATTCTTTCACCAAATTATCTTTTTCAAGCAGGATACAACCATTGGCATCTACAATCTTGATTTTATAACTTCCGGGGCTCAGGTTTGCAAACTGGACATTTCCGTCTTGGGAAGTCACAGGACCTTGAACAATTTTATCATTTAAATCCAATAAGGTTATTGTATAGTCAGAGGTTCCTCCTGAAATTTTACCCGAAATGCTTCCATCGTTTAAGTTGCAGGTAGCCTCCCCGACAGTGACATTGGCTATCGTCAAAGCAGCTATTGGGCCTTTTACTACTAAGGAGTCTAGTTCAAAGGTACATCCCGAAGCATTTTTGGAATTCAAGGTGTATATCCCAGGTACCAATCCGGTAATGATATTTTGCGGGTAAGATTTAAATGTTCCGCTATTTAAACTATAAAGCACATTAGTCTGGGTACCCTTAGGGATAATCTTAATTTTACTACCCTCTCCAAAACATTTTTCATCCGTTATCTCAACAGTAAATTCAGGAATTGGATTGACCTTAATTTTAATTTCCTTCTGATCTCCCTCGCAAATATCCGGACCGCTGACGAGTACCCAAACAGAATAAGCACTGCCAGATTTAAGTCCTGAGATCTTCAAAGATCCAGTATTGCTTAATTCAAACAAGGCGCCACCAATTTGTTGCTTGTCTGCTATTTCATTTCCTGCTGTTGGTTTGTTCCAATACCAGGTATAGACAGGATTGGCTGCAACGGGATTGATTGATGGGTTCAATTGGATAATTTCACCCTCACAAATTGTAAAATTATCTTGAACTACAATTTCGGTAGGTCCTTCTAAAATCAGAATAGGATTCGTCAATCCAACAGTACAACCATTTTTATCAGTCAACTGAACCTGATAATTTCCCCCATCCAGATTGTTGAAGGTAAAGGTTGAATCAGAGGTGGCCGCCGTTTTGATGATTGCTCCATCTTTTTTCAAATCCAGTTTATAGTCTAGGGTACCACCCGATAAAGAAACCTGAATTTTACCGTCGTTGGAGCCACATGCACTATTTTTAATGGCTGCCAACTTGATTTCCAACTTTTTAGGATTGATGATGGTCAACGACTGCTCTGCACTCAAACAGTCGGCTTTGTTTTTCGCCACCAGCTTATAAATGCCCGCAGATAGTTTCCTTGCTTCTAGGGCTGCTTTAGTTATAAACGTCCCGCCATTAATACTGTAAGTAATTTCCGGATTGTCAGGACCATTGACTGTAATCTTGCCATCGTTGGCATTAAAGCATGATATATCAGTAACTGCGTATTCTGGTTTTGGCGCAGGCAGTACATTAAA
>JBBQDY010000235.1:0-5393 GCA_038320155.1 Cytophagales bacterium | reverse complement strand
AATATGCCTGAGGCAGACGAGCCGCTTTTGTTTACGATTGACGAAA
Source organism: Cytophagales bacterium (assembly GCA_038320155.1). Taxonomy (GTDB): domain Bacteria; phylum Bacteroidota; class Bacteroidia; order Cytophagales; family Cyclobacteriaceae; genus Algoriphagus. The sequence goes on along the minus strand of JBBQDY010000235.1, from coordinate 5,347 downwards.
AGACCAACGTAGTCGATCTTACGGATCGTGGGATAGAAACCATGACCACCAAGAATGAAAATCCTGAATTTTTCATTTTACCAGATATCGGGATTGTCATCGCAGATTTGGAAAAATCTGAAGAAATAGACGATAAAGAGAAATTGATTCGTAAAGAAGAAGCGATCAAAGATTATAGCGTCAAAGCTCAGCGAATCCATACAGTAAACCAGTTGCTCAAGGCATATTGTATGTTTGAACGTGATACCGAGTACATCTTAGTGGATGGAAAAGTGAAAATTGTCGATGAGCAGACAGGTCGTGTCATGGAAGGACGTCGTTATTCGGACGGACTTCATCAGGCGATTGAAGCCAAAGAAAATGTGAAAGTTGAGGATGCAACGCAGACTTACGCCACGATTACACTTCAGAATTACTTCCGAATGTATCACAAGCTTTCCGGTATGACCGGAACAGCGGAGACCGAAGCTGGAGAATTCTGGGAAATCTACAAACTTGACGTAGTTGTAATCCCGACTAATCGGGTGATCCAGCGAGATGATCGCGAGGACAAAGTTTACAAAACTGTCCGCGAGAAATTTAATGCGGTAGTGGACGAAATCAATGAACTAGTAGCACTTGGACGACCGGTCTTGGTGGGTACGACTTCAGTTGAAATCTCCGAAGTACTCAGTCGGATGTTGACTTTGAAGAAGATTCCCCATCAGGTATTGAATGCAAAGCAGCACGCCAGAGAAGCGGATGTGGTCGCAGCAGCAGGCCAGAGCGGCACGGTAACGATTGCCACCAACATGGCTGGTCGAGGTACAGATATTAAACTTTCACCAGAGTCTAAGAAATCTGGTGGACTAGCCATCATCGGTACTGAGCGTCACGAATCTCGTCGTGTCGATCGTCAGCTTCGTGGTCGATCTGGTCGTCAAGGAGATGTGGGTTCGTCACAATTCTTTGTTTCGCTTGAAGACAGCTTAATGCGTCTTTTTGGCTCGGACCGAATAGCCAAATTAATGGATCGAATGGGTCTGGAAGAAGGCGAAGTGATTCAGCACAGTATGATTACCAAGTCAATTGAGCGAGCGCAGCGTAAAGTGGAGGAAAATAACTTTGGCACTAGAAAGCGACTGCTCGAGTATGACGATGTGATGAATTCCCAGCGGGAAGTGGTTTACAAGCGTAGAAGAAATGCACTGAAAGGTGAGCGTCTTGAGCTGGATATTCTCAACATCATCTATGATGTCTCCGAGAGCCTAATCGATATGGCCAAGTCCACGGAGGATGTGGAAAACCTTCGGATGAATGCATTCAGTACGTTAGGAGTTGATTTTTCCATCACTGAAAATGACCTGAAAGCCAAAGATTTGAATTCATTGACCCGTGATTTATACACGATGGCATTTGAGACTTATCAGAAGAAAAATGATAAGATCATGGATACCGCCTTGCCTATTTTCACGCGAGTGCAGGAAGAACGTGGTGCCACGGTCAAAGACATTATGGTACCGATCTCTGATGGCTTGAAGCAAATTGGAGTAGTGGTAAATTTAGAATCCATGCTGGCTAATGATGGCCGAGAGCTGGTTAGATCTTTAGAGAAAAATGTTACCCTAGCGATCATTGATCAAAACTGGAAAGAGCATCTTCGCGACATGGATGATCTGAAGCAATCGGTTCAAAATGCAGTTTACGAACAAAAGGATCCTTTATTGATTTATAAATTTGAGGCTTTTGAAATGTTCAAACGCTTTATCGGAAAATTAAACGAGGACATGATTTCGTTCTTGACGAGGGCAGACTTGCCGAAGCAAGATCCTTCTCAAGTCAGCGCCGCTCAGCCTCGCAGACAAGTTGAGCCGCAGGTACAAACCTCGAAAGCAGAGGCTGGAAGCACGTTGAACCCAGGAGCAAATCGGGCAGCGATCGCGGCTTCCAATGCAGGAAGACCTGCTGCACAGGTAGTGGCTCCACGCAAATCAGATAAAGCATACGGAAGAAATGATAAAGTAACGGTCCAATATTCCAACGGGACGACTAAGTCGGATGTGAAGTACAAGAGTGTTGAGCAGGATGTTTTGGATGGAAATTGTGTTGTCATCGATAATTAAATCACTATGAAAATCTTTTGGGTAGTTGCCGTACTGTTGATTTTAGCCAGCTGCAAAAGCAAAAAGGCTACAAGTGATTCCAAAAACGCCTATTCGAACTATCAGGAAGATATTCGAGTAAGCTCCTTGCCTCAATACCCAGATTTTACCACTCAAGCGACATCTTCCGGGCCAACTTCTCCTAAGTCCGACCAGTCTATTGATAATGAATTGAAGCAGGTTAGTTCACGAATGATTGAAAAGAATAATTCCGAAGCCTACTATTCTGGATATACTATTCTGGTATATTCCGGGATCGACAGGGATAAAGCATTCAAAACTCAAGGAGATCTCCGCATGTATTTCCCCGATATGAACGTGGAAATGCAGTACCAACAGCCTCGATACCTCGTCAAAGTAGGGAAGTACAATTTCAAAATAGAATCACAGAAAAACTTTGCCCTAATCAAACCACAATTTCCAACGGCTCGGATCATTCAGGATCGTTTTCAGCGGGAAGGTTTTGTCACCACACCGGAGAAAGATAATGTTGAAGGAAAAAATTAAATCGCTGGCAAAAGCGTATAAAGAAGAGATAATCGCCACGAGAAGACACCTTCATGCTAATCCGGAACTCTCTTATGTGGAATACAAAACTGCGGCATTTGTCAAAGAGCGATTAGAAAATCTAGGTATCACCCGGATCGAGCAGAAAGCTACCACAGGCTGGTCAGCAATAATTGAAGGAAACAACCCAAGCAAAAAAGTAATTGCCTTGAGAGCTGATATGGATGCTTTGCCGATTAACGAGGCCAACGATGTTCCCTATAAATCTCAAAATCCCGGAGTTATGCATGCTTGTGGGCATGACGCTCATACCGCTTCACTTTTGGGTGCCGCCAAAATTCTTCATGAAGTCAAAGACCACTTTGAGGGCACAATCAAATTAATTTTTCAACCCGGAGAAGAGGTTGCCCCTGGGGGAGCCTCTTTTATGATCAAGGATGGGGTGTTGGAAAATCCCCGACCTCATGGAATCATTGGCCAGCATGTGATGCCTTTTATTCCAGTAGGAAAAGTAGGATTCCGCCAAGGCCTATATATGGCTTCTGCAGATGAGTTGTATATCACGGTCAAAGGAAAAGGAGGACACGCAGCGATGCCTGAAACCTTGATAGATCCGGTTTTAATTGCCTCGCACATGATCGTAGCTTTGCAGCAGGTGGTGAGTAGAGCAGCAAGTCCAAAGATTCCTTCTGTACTATCTTTTGGAAGAGTGGAGGCTTTAGGTGCGACGAACGTGATCCCTAATGAAGTGAAAATTCAAGGGACTTTCCGGACTTTGAATGAGGAATGGCGGGCTAAAGCTCATCAAAAGATGCTTCAAATCGCGCATGGAATTGTGGAAGGAATGGGTGGAGAACTCGATTTTGAAATCCGAAAGGGCTATCCTTTTCTTCAAAATGATCCAGAAATGACCGCTCGGGCAACCGAGGCTGCTAAAGCCTATTTGGGTGAGGAGAATGTACTTGACCTAGACATTTGGATGGCAGCTGAGGATTTTGCCTATTATTCACAAGTTATTGACGGATGTTTTTACCGACTTGGCACTCGAAATGAAGCAAAGGGAATCATCTCTGGAGTGCATACACCAACTTTCGACATTGATGAGGATTCGCTGGAGATCGGAGCTGGGCTGATGGCATGGCTCGCTGTGTCCGAATTAGAAAAAGCGTAATAGTTACATAACCCCAATCCCCACTTAATCCCTTATTTTCGCAGCAGATATCAAAATCACTTATGAAAAAATCATTGCTTTTTGCATTCCTATTTGCATTTTCAGTACAGCAGGCAGCTGCATGGGGTCAACTAGGTCACTACCTAATCGGGTACATGGCCGAGCAACAAATGAAAAAGTCTGTGCGCAAAAAAGTTGAGAAGGTACTTTATCCGATGTCTATAGGCCGCAGTGGTACTTGGATGGATGAGATTCGTTCAGATTCTGCTTACGATTACGCAAATAGCTGGCATTACTTAACTTCCAAAAATGGCGAGTATGACATCGCTCATCAAGAAAAAGGAGGCAATGCTTTTGAAGCCATTAATCGATTGAAGGGTGAATTGAAGTCTGGAAATCTTTCTGCAAAGGAGGAATCTGAAAAGCTAAAAATGCTGATCCACATGGTGGAGGATATTCATCAGCCACTTCATGTAGGCACAGGAGATGATCGAGGTGGAAATGATGTTAAAATCGAATTTTTCAATCAACCGACCAACCTGCATGCACTTTGGGATAGCGGTATGATTGATCGGAAAGGAATGAGCTATACTGAGTTGGGCGACGAACTCTATCGAAGATTGACTCCAGAAATGGAGGAATCATATCGAAATGCAAGTATGCAAGATTGGCTGAAAGAAGGGGTAGCACTTCGACCTCTAGTCTATAAGCTTCCTGAAAATAAGAAAATCAGTTATGCCTATATGTACGAGGCAAATGACACCGTGGAGGAACGACTGATTGCAGCAAGTGTGAGATTAGCGCAGATTCTCAAAGAGATTTACGGGTAATTATATTTGACTTTTTTTAATATTCGGGCCGGTTTGGGCTTTATCATTTATTACGGATAGAATTGCGGATGAGGTTAAATTTCTGTCGGACTTTGCCGAGAAGAAAGCTTTAAGGTATATCCACGAGTACCATGGTCAAATTTCTATTCCTTTGATTATCTATTAAGTGTGGGACTTGGGTTGGCAAAGATGAATCATTTAATTTCACGGGAACGTGAGATTCTTGAGCAGATTTCCAAAGAGCTCAACTACATTTAAATCGAGGAAAATTAATTTTATCTTCAAAACTGTCCGAAAGCATATCTAGAAGGTCTACAGCAAACGGCAAGTTCACGCTAAGCTTGAGGGTGTAGAAAAGGCGGGGAAGAATCAGAATGTTAATGGGTTAAAAACAGAAAATCGGTTGAGATTAACTTAGGTTTTTTGAATTTTTTGAAGATATAAGAATATAATAGGTAGGATTTTATGAGCTTTCATGAAAAACTTATTTATTGGCTCATAGCCAAAATATTCTCATACTTACGGAGTTCATTATTTATCAATTAAATATAGTTGGGGAGGTCAATTTGAGGGTAGAAAATCAACCAATAAAAAATTATCTAAGTGCCATAGGGCTTCTCGAATTTTGCACTAAAAATCATTCGGTTTCAAATGAAATATTCGAAATACCAAGTTATACCGCAATGCCTATTAGAAGA
>JBBQDY010000234.1:0-5416 GCA_038320155.1 Cytophagales bacterium | reverse complement strand
TAGAATTGGCTGTACTAGTTCTAATTCGTAATGGGCCATATCTCCGCTGAGAATTGAAAATATTATTTGCTTTAGCTACTGCTTCAATTGAACTATCAAAAACCACGTCATTCAGTAGTCTTCCGGTATAGTTGGTTGCAATAGTATCTCCAATTACAACTTTAACTCCACTATTTGATACTTCCTGCCAAATCACAGAAACGCCAGTCACAGGATCTATAAATTCCTTCACATTGACCATGTTGCTGGTTTCGACGTATTCTGCGATCGCTTTTACATCTTTCTCAAATAGCACTTCGGCGGTCTGGCCTTTATCAATGCAGGAAAAAGAAAGCATTGAAATAATGAAAAGAAAAAGAATGTTCGCTGGTTTGGTTTTCATACTTGATTTATTGGTATGCTTATTTTTGGACGTCTGTCACTTCTACGTCAAATACCAAAATTGAGTTCGGTCCGATCATTCCTCCGGCGCCAGCTTCACCATAGCCCAAAGGAGAAGGAATCATGAATTTAGCCTTAGCTCCATTCTTTAATAGCATCAAGCCTTCGTCCCATCCTGGGATTACTTGACCCATTCCTACGTTCACAGGAAGTGGACCGTACTCTCTACCTTCATTAAACATGTTATTTGCTTTTGCAATTTCCGGATCTGAGGTGTCGAAGAGTGTTCCATCCAACAAATAACCGGCATAGTTGACATACATGGTTGTGCCCGGAGTAACTGCTTCACCCGTTCCTTCTTGCTCAATCACATAATACAACCCGTTCGCGGTCTTCTGTACATTCAGACCTTTCTCAGCTGCGTAAGCTTCGATTACTTTTGCTTCATCGGCAAGCATAGAAACTGCTCGCTCGGCTCTTTTCGAGTCTTCTGCAGCCATCATTTTTTCGAAATAAGCCTGAATAGCCGTCTCGTCCATTACCTCAAATGCACCAAGATTTACTTTTACAGTTTCGTCTTCTTTTAAGGAAGGAGGTATATTCTGTCCAAAGATCGTTTTAGCAGTGGACTCAAATGCGATACTGTCTCCTTTTCTCAGGTTAAGGAAGATTTCGTCCATTCCGTTTGTTACTGGCATCGTATCATTGGCCATTAGGTAGCCCGGCATAGGCTGACCCGCAGTGGTATAGATTACCGAGTCAGATCCATTTGTAATTTGAAGGTTGTAAAGCAAGAAACTTCCGTTTGGTACTTTTTCGGATCCTTCCTTGATGTAAGTATACTCTATTGCATCTTTCTCTGTCACTTTGGTTTTTTGACAAGAAGAAATAGTTGTCGCTCCTAATAGGACAACAACAAGTGCCAAAAGGCTTTTTGTGTTTTTCATAAAGGTTATGTGATTGTTCAAGGTATTTCTAAGGAAAGGGATTTAGACAGAAACAGGGTTTGGAATATATAGTTCCTCCTGATGCTCTTCAACGAGCGACTCAAATAATTCTACGGTTTCTTTAAGACCTAGTGCAGATTTCCCTCCGGCAGCATTTTTATGACCTCCACCATTGAAATAAGCTGTAGCAAATTTATTCACTGCCACTTCTGTAATCGATCTAAAGGAGATCTTAATTCCATCTTCGCGCTCGGAAAACAAAGCAGCTAGCTTAATTCCCTCCAAAGATAAAGCATAATTGACCAAACCTTCGGTGTCTCCAGTCTGGCTTTGATATTTTTTAAGATCTTTTTTGCTGATGGAAAAATAAGCCAAATGCAAATCTTCACGAACGACGAGTCGACGAGAAATCGCAAAACCAATAAATTTCAGTCTGTTTACAGAGTTTGAATCATAGATCCAGTTGGCAATCTGCGAGCTATCTGCCCCTAGGTCCAATAATTCTGCGACTACAAGATGCACGTTTTTGGTAGTATTGGGATGGCGAAACCCTCCCGTATCCGTCATTATTCCTGCATAGAGGCATTCGGCAATGGCTTTATCGATCAACTCCCGATCTCCTAGATCCACGATCATTTCATAGATCAGCTCGCAAGTGGCTGCGGCTTTGGTGCTCCAGAGTCTGAAATCCGCAAAATCCTCAGGATCTTGGTGATGATCAATATTCACCACATAGGCATCTGAAGATCTAATCAACTCTCCCAATTCATTGACTCGATTCAAAACCGAAAAATCAAGGCAAAAGATCAACTCGGCTGCTTCCAACTTTTGCTTGGCTTGATCCACATGATCGGGGTTACTAAAATCGAGGACGTCCTCATTACCTTTCATCCAGTTTAAAAAACTTGGATAATCAGAAGGAGTGACCACAGATACATCATGGCCTTTCTTGATCAGGTAATTAGCCAATCCAAGAGATGACCCCAACGCGTCCGCATCAGGTTTCACATGGGTGGTGATAAATATTTTCTTTGGGGAGGAGATCTCTTTTGCAAATAAGGCTAAAGCTTCCTTCATAGATATTCAGCGGCACTTTGGCTTTTGTGGGATGCAAATGTCATTATTTTTTTGACAAATCCCAAGCAAGTCATTTGCTTGAAAATTAAGTCGCTAAGGTATAAATCTCGAAGTTTTTCGGAGAATGGCTTTTATTCCACTAGTTTTGCATCCGATTTAAACCAATGAAAATATAAAACCCATGGCAACAAACAGAACATTTACCATGATTAAGCCAGATGCTTTCAAAGCTGGCAACGCCGGCGCTATTTTGAAAATGATCGAAGGCGCTGGTTTCAAAATCGTAGCCTTGAAAGCTACTCAATTGACTCCTGCACTTGCTGGCAAATTTTACGAAGTACACAGCGAGAGACCTTTTTACAATGATCTTTGCGCTTATATGTCTTCTGGACCAATCATCGCGGCCATACTTGAGAAAGACAATGCAGTGGAAGATTTCAGAACTTTGATCGGCGCAACCAATCCTGCAAATGCAGCAGAAGGTACGATCAGAAAAATATTTGCTACCTCTATCGAAGCCAACGCGGTTCACGGATCAGATTCTGACGAAAACGCAGCTATTGAAGGAGCATTCTATTTTGCTCAAGCAGAGCGAGTAATCTAATCCTTAGAGACTTGAAAATGAAAGCACTCCAAACGGGGTGCTTTTTTTGATTATGGTCAATTGAGAAAATAGCCTTCCCGACTTTTTAAACATCCTCTCCTAACTGAGAAAGGATAAACACGAAGATTTGGTTATGGAGAATTCAAAAACCGGGGAAACTCCTCTATTTTCTGATTACTTCCTTGGGTAACTCTAAAAAGACTCTGCGTTCATTGCGGTAGAAAATTTTCGTAAAAATCACCCCCCAATCGCAATCATACTTCGATTCTGGCTATGCAACTCAGGATCCGAAAGCTTTTCCAGATTATCCATCCCAGCTCGAACCGCTTTTTTATGGTAGATGGATTCCAAAATCAACTCCTCCACATCTCCTCCTTCACGCATCACTTTTAGCAAGTCCGTCTCTCGGTTGGAAAACAAACAGTTTTTTATTCGGCCATTAGCTGTAAGTCTAATTCGATTGCAAGTCCCGCAAAAAGGATTGGTCACCGAACTGATGATCCCAAATTCACCTTGAAAACCTTCTATCTTGAATTTTCTGGCGGTAAGATTTTTTTCATCTGGCAGCGCAATCAGATTTTTTTTGCCAAATTCCAACTCGACTTGAGACAATATTTCAGCCTCAGAGACCAGCTTTGATTTATTCCATTTATTCCCATCAAAAGGCATAAACTCGATAAATCTAACAGAGATCGGCAAGTCTTTCGTCAATCGTATGAAGTCTACGATCTCATCGTCATTTTCTCCCTTCATCAAAACGCAGTTGATTTTAAGCTGGAATTGCTCCTCGATTGCCAAATGGAAATTTTCCATCGTCTTCTGGAAACCGGTACGACGGGTCATTTCCGCAAATCTGCTTTCCTTCAAGGTATCCAAACTGAAATTCAGGTGCTTGATCCCGAGACCTTGCAAGAGCTCGATATTTCGATCGAGTAGCATCCCATTAGTAGTAATGGATATTTCTACGGGGAAACCCGCAAGCAGACGAGCTACTTCCGGAAAGTCCTTCCGAAGTAAAGGTTCTCCTCCAGTTAGTCGAATCTTTTTCACTCCAAATCCCACAAAAATCTCGGCGAATTTGCCGATCTCTTCCGCTGTCATTAATTCCTTTGCCGGTGAAAGTGGAATTCCATGCTCCGGCATACAATAGGTGCATCTTAGATTACACTTCTCAATCAGGGAGATCCGGAGGTAGTCATGCTTCCTACCAAATTGATCGATTAATTCTTTGAGCTGCTCAGTCATTTGCGGAGTGGGTCGTTCCCTTTAGCACTTTGAATACGTGGAGCAAATGCGGGAAAACAGCGTCCATGGATTCCGACGCCCCTTTTGTTGAACCGGGCAAAGCCAAAATCAGGCAATTCCCGATCGTTCCTACCACAGATCTGGAAAGCATTGCATACGGCATGATTTGCTGTCCATAGCTGCGAATGGCCTCTTCGATTCCTGGAATCCGTCTTTCAAGAATTGGCTCCAATGCTTCCGGCGTCACATCCCTTAGCGAAAGTCCAGTTCCTCCCGTAAAAATCAAAAGCTGAACTTGATCACAAAGATCAAGTGCCAATGTTCTTATTTTGTCAATTTCATCCGGAACAATCTCATAGTGTTTAATTTCTACTCCTTGACTTTTCAACTTTTCAATGATTGCTTTTCCAGCCCCATCTTCTTTTTCTCCACTAGAGATTGAGTCTGAGCAGACAATAACCCCTGCTGTAATGGTGCTAGGATCTTGTCTTTTGAAACTGCTTTTTCCACCTGTTTTCTCCACCAAGCCCACTTCACGAATCACGATCCCTTTGTCAATCGGCTTAAGCATATCGTAAATCGTCAGTGCGATTACGGATGCACCATGCATGGCTTCAACCTCCACACCTGTTTTATAGATGGTCTTTACAGTTATGAAAATATGAATTTCCAGCCCTTCGATCTGATACTCCACAGCAGTGTACTCGATAGGGAGTGGATGACAGTCTGGAATAGTCAAATGCGTGTTTTTCACTGCAAAAAGCCCAGCAACCTTAGCCATCTCAAAGACATTTCCTTTGGGCACACGATTTTCTGTGACTGCCAAAATAGTCTCTAGGCTACTCACATTTACGATTGCCTTTGCGGTAGCTACTCGTAGGGTGGTTATTTTATGCGTGATGTCAACCATTTGTTAGCTATTTACTTTCCATTGGAAATCTTCATTCTCAAAAATCTCCTTACCGAAGATCGGCACTTGCTCCTTCACTTGATTCACAAGAAACTCGGTGGCTTCATAGATTTGCTTTCTCCTTTTGGCAGAGACAAAAACAAAAAAGCATAGTTCACCCACGGCTACTTTACCAAGGCTATGATAAATATGTAAGCAAGTCAAGTCATATTTTTCAAACGCGGCTTCTCGAATCTCATGAAGTTTTTCATT
>JBBQDY010000233.1:0-5443 GCA_038320155.1 Cytophagales bacterium | reverse complement strand
GGAGAGGAATCGGGTGCTGCGCTCCATCATGGATTTGATTTCGGCTAATTCTTGTTCGGCTTTTCTCATATCTGAAAGTACTTTGAGATACAAAGTAAATTAATTTTTGAATATGGAAATAATTACTTCGAGTTTATTTTGGTTAAAATTTTTTCTGTGGATCCGCTATCCTGCACGTCACTACCTTTAATACTGATTTGCCTGCCAAAATCCCTCCCGATATTCGGGACAGGCTCTTGCCCCCTTTGTGAAAGGGGGAGTTTGATCAGATTTCAAATTAAGATTTCGTTTTACACCGGAACATGCAACTAAGCGAATACTCATCAAATATTTTTTGTGGATCCGCGAAGCTACACGTAAGTTTATTTGGCCTCGACTCCGCTCGGGCCCAGGGTTACTTGAGTTTTCGAGGGTGGCGAAGACGCATCGCATAACCTTGTTTGTTGGTATCCGCCGCCCCAATTCTACTTTAAAATAAATCCGATTCCCGAGCGTAGCCGAGGAGGAACATTTTTCATTCGGAAGAACTTACTCTGAGTAGTTCGCTCTTTTCAGCACCTTTTTCACCAGCGGCCCAATGGTCAATCCTTGAGCGATAATGGAGAATACCACGATGACATACGTGACGGTAAGGAAAAGTTCGCGCTCCATCTGAGGTTCGAGTGAAAGCGCCAAAGCAATGGAAATTCCTCCTCGGATTCCTCCCCAGGTCATAATCAGATTGGTTTTTGGGATAAAATCCAGCTTCTTTTTAAATAAAGCAACAGGGCCGGAAAGTGCTAAAAATCTAGCTAGAAGTGCTACTGGGATCGCTAGTAAGCCAAAAATTAGGTATTTGGGATTCAACGAAATGATCAAAAGTTCCAGTCCGATCAATACGAAAAGTAGGGCGTTTAGCAATACATCGATCAATTCCCAAAATTTGTCGACGTAGTTATTTGTGTTTTCTGACCAAGCGATTTCTGGAGATTTATTTCCGATGAAAATACCCGCGACTACCACAGCGAGAGGCCCAGAAACATGTAAATAGTGAGCCAGAGCTGATATGCCCATTACCAAGGCAAGAGTGATCATCACCTCTGTTTCGAAATTGTCGATGACTTTCATCAATCTGAATGCGATCCAACCCATAACCAAACCAAGGACAATTCCTCCGATGACTTCCTCGATAAATAGCAAACCAACATCACCAAAACTCATCGAATCCAAGCCTTGCTGGGCAATTTTGAAAATCACAATAAATATTACAACTCCGACACCATCATTAAAAAGCGACTCGCCAACGATCTTGGTCTCCAGTTTTTTCGGCGCGTTGGCATCTTTCAAAATCCCCAAAACTGCAATCGGATCGGTAGGGGAGATCAGCGCCCCAAAAAGCAAGCAGTAGATGTAATCGATCGGGTAGCTAAACGCGAGAAACAGGTAATACATCATCGTTCCGATCAGAAAAGTAGAGATCACTATTCCGATGGTTGCAAAGAGCGCAATGGGTCCCTTTTGTTTTTTGAGCGCATCCAGCTTGGTGTGAAGCGCTCCTGCAAAGAGCAAAAAGCTCAGCATCACATCGAGCAGCACCGTTTCAAAATCGATGGATTCGATCAATAAATTGGCTTCCTCCATGATGTAGGGATTGAAAGATCCAATAATATTGAGTGTCACCGTGAAAGCAATCGCAATAATCATCAGGCCAATTGTGAAGGGGAGTTTGAGAAATCTCGTATTGATAAATGCAAAACCTGCCGATAGAATAATCAGTATGGTGATAATATTAAAAATGCCCATGGCGAAATTTAAAGTCTGGGTTGGAAAAATTCACTTTTAAAGCAAAATCGGAATTGGAAACTAGAAAATTAAAATTTCCCTATTCTAAGATTTACAGGAAAGTGAAAGCAATATAGACCAATCCTATGGTGGCTACTAACCACAGCAACCAAAAATCCGCATTCTCCATCCCATTTAAATAGGGGATGTTTGGGGATATTTTGAGTCTTTGGGATTTTGGTAAACATTTGAAATTTCTTTTGGTAAGGATATGAATAGGGGTGTCGCTTCATTTTGCAAATTCAATATAATCTGTACCTGAATAGTCTCGATTATCCTTCTATCGGGTAAATAGAAATATCTTCGTAGAGCGGGGGAGCATTTTTAAATAGGTTAGAGGGCGATAATGCTGCAAATTTTTTAAAATCCTTTACTAGATGCATTGGATCATAATAACCCGTTTGGACGGAGATGTCCATCCAAGTAAGATTTGGCTGATAAGTCTTCAAGTCCATTGCTTGATTAAATCTCCTGATTCTTGCAAATAGCTTAGGTGAAATACCTACCTGCTCTCTAAATTTCCTTTCAAAAGTTTTTAAGGTCAGGTTGGAATGGTAAGCCAATTCCTCAATGGAATAGGTGTCAGGTTGGTTCAGCATGCATTCTGTGGCTTTTTCCAATGAAGCTCCTTTAATTCGGTTTTTTTCTTCTTGTAGATTTTTCAGAAGAAGCTTTTCAGTAAGCTGAAACATCTCCATGTGAGATTTGGCCTCATGCAACTGTTCGTGTAGCTGCAAAACATCTTTTAAAAATAGCTCATCTGAATTTCCCAGACAGTCGGTTATTTCAGCAGGGGGAATACCAAAGACATGATAGAAACCGGTCGGTTTAAAATGAATCACTAACAATTGGATTTGTCCTTTGAAGAGGATGGAACCTTTCAGGGAAGTTAGCAGGCCTGAAAAGGTACAGTCGGGTGTGGACCTTTTCTTAATGGAATAAACCTTTTGATTGGTAGCCACATTGATAAAATCATGCATTTTGCAATTGATCATAAACATCATATGGATCTCATGTTTGGCATGCATAGGTTTAAAAAAATCCTCCTGAAAACAGTCAAATTCTCTGATTGCGATGAATAATACTAGGTCTTTAAGCGGACCATTTGGTTTATGGATTAGGGTACGTAACATAAAAAAAATATATTTTGGCTATATAAAAATGTCCATTTTTTACTATAAAAATATAAAGATCAAGATTTAATTTCAATGGATGATTGGGAAATTGGAGAAGGAGTAATGGATTATTATAGTTAAAAAAAAATTTTTAACACTATTCTAAAAATTGGTACCTAGTAGTACTAAGAAACCATTGATTTCACCCAGTAAGTATTCAAATTTAATTATTTAAAAATAAATACACTAAAGTTAGTTATATGTTTTTAATTTCCCCTTCCTCAAAAATAATTCGATATGCTACAATTGCAAGACATAAAAGTTAATAGTTCAGAAATTAAGTTCTTAAAATAGAATTCTTTGTTTAGATAAAATAAAAAGGAACTTGCCGAAAATCCTATAAAATAGTAGGTACAACCAATTAAACTTAAATAACATGAAAACCTTTTTCTTTTCTAAAATTGGACTAGTATTTGGGCTGGTTTTAATCCTTATGTTTACATCCTGTCAGTCGGATGAGTTTAGTGAAACTTCTGTACTTGAGGAGGATCCCGAAATGGCTGAAGACGCTGAAGAATCAGATCCAACTCTTCGGGTTAATAACTCCCTTATTTTTCCAACCACCGCGCGGCCGTTTGGAAAGAGTAACGAAGATTGGGCAATCGAATTTGGGAAAGCAGTTGTTTCCTTGGACTGCGAAGCAATTTTTAAAAGTCAGATGTTGAAATTGAGTGATAAAGTGATTGCACCATTTGGTAGTTTAGAAAGTTCCAATGATGAATATACCATTACTAGAGACCAAAATATTTTTCTTTCACCCGCATTTTTCTTTAATGATTATCCTTGTCCTGCGGAGTTTGATTGGGAACCAGCTGAAGGACAAAGTTTAGAGGATTTTTTGAAGGAATCCGCGAAAGAAATTATGGGTGGCCTTGAAATTAAAGAAATTACTATCGATGGCAATAAAATCGAAGATACAGATGGCTACAGACTAAGTACAGATTTATTTCACTTTACAGGTAATCCAGAATTGAAGGAATGTTTTGACCCTTGCATTACAGGAGAGTCGCAACCTGCGGTAATTGATGGGTATTTTATGATGTTAAAGAAATTGAAAGTCGGCAAACATACTATTGTTGTCAAAGGAGAAATTCCTTCAGAAGGATTTAGCTTTGATTGGAATCTTGTCCTGAATGTAACAAAGTGATCTATTTTGGATAAACCTGCTTGATTTCAATTGAATTAAAAAAACCTGGATTTAACATCCAGGTTTTTTATGCGAATGCTTATACCTTTAGCGTGTGGTCAAATCAGGATTTGGCCATCGCAATGCTAGGCTTATCAAAATCCATCATTCCCCTTTCACATACTTTCGCCAGTTATGTTCTTCTTTAAATCCGAGCATTTCCTTGATTTTTAGATTTGAAAATAAGGCTTCATGTTCCCCTAGTTCGCGGGTAATTGGCACACCTGGGAAAAACGTTTCCGCTAATTCTTTGCTTGGAATAATCGCTCCATTGTGATCGTTTCCAGCATTGAAAATCTGAAAACCCAGCTCATCTTTTTGCAAACATAAATCCACAATCTGTCCCAAATCTCGCGCATCAATATAGCAGAACGCATTCCTGCGGCGTACTTCGGGATTTTTGAAATAATGCGGAAACAGCTCAGCGTATTCGTGCGGCTCAATCACATTTCCGATTCGAAGGACATAAATATCAACCCCTGATCTTCGCTGGAAGCTGCGCGCCGTCTTCTCATTCACCACCTTTGATAATCCATAGCTATCCATGGGATCCACATCATATTCCTCATCCAAAGGCAACGAATGGGGATCTGTTTTGCCATCCGAAAAACAGATGCCATAAGTGGTCTCAGACGAAGCAATAATAATCTTCTTGATTCCAAGCTTCACAGCCGCTTCAATTACATTGTAGGTACCGATGGTGTTGACTCGGAAAGTTTCATTATCCGGATTGATTAAAATCCTGGCCACCGCAGCAAAATGTACTACTGCATCAAATTTTGGTACACCAGTTCCAGGTTCCAACTCATCAAAACCGGCATAGGAACTCATGGCATTAAACATTTGGCCAGAATCTGTAATATCAGCGATGAGATTATCCACTCCAGGATGATTCAAAGGCTTCAGGTCTACATTCATCACGCGATGTCCTTGGTCGAGCAAGTAGGGTATTACATGCTTTCCTGCTTTTCCCGATCCTCCGGTAAAGAATATTCTCTTCTTAGTCATATGTTCCGGTGTTTATTGATGATTTTATTTGTTTTCAGTTTGGTGAGTTTGCGCTGGATGATTCGATCAGTTTCAAAGATATTGCTCTACAAGTTAGGGATTGCGGTATTTCCGATGAATGAAATTGCATCTAGCGGCTGTAACATTTCACAATCCTTGAACTTCGAAGGCCTACTTTTTATTTTCGTGATTTTCTGATACCCAATTTTCGTTTAAGCAATCTTGACTCTAGTTACTATTCCATTTTGTAATT
>JBBQDY010000232.1:0-5472 GCA_038320155.1 Cytophagales bacterium | reverse complement strand
ATGGATCTAACAAATTCTGATGACCTGCATGTGGAGCTTTCTGTCTATGAAAATGACATTCCAAAAGTAAAGAAGGATCAACGCATCAAATTTAATATTGCTAATACAAATGGAGAATGGCGTGAGGCACATGTGTTTTTGGTAGGCAAAGGCGTTCGGGAGGATAGGTCAGTGACGGTTCATGGGCATTTTGACAGCAAGAATACTGATTTGCTTCCGGGTATGTATGTGACTGCCAAAATAGAAATAGACAGTGATGAAGTACTGGTGGCCCCGGATGATGCGGTGGTGCGGTTTGGAGAGAGGCATTTTATCTTTTCATACTCGGGTCAGCGGGATGAAGATGGTACTCCTGCCTTCGACTATAAAATGATAGAAGTGGAAATGGGTAGCAAAGAAGATGGCTACACGCAGGTTACGCTGCTGGATTTCGTAGGAGCTTATCAGGATATCAAGCTGGTGACAAAAGGTGCTTTCACTCTCCTTTCAAAAGCTAAAAACAGTGCT
Source organism: Cytophagales bacterium (assembly GCA_038320155.1). Classification (GTDB taxonomy): domain Bacteria; phylum Bacteroidota; class Bacteroidia; order Cytophagales; family Cyclobacteriaceae; genus Algoriphagus. Next base: position 4,965 of record JBBQDY010000232.1, on the reverse strand, counting down.
GAGGAAGGTGAGGGTCATTAAGTCAATTGATGAATTGGCAATGATATTTTTGTCAACTCAACTAATCGAAAATTATGAAAAAGGAAACAGCTGTTCATTCAAGATTCTTTGGTAAGAATAGTGAATTGATTTTCTCCATTACTTGTGGTGCCAGGCATAAACATTTTCAATTGCATCAAACACCAGAGCCCTCATTGCCACAAGCTAAAATCATAATGGCGCTGGTAGTTGGTATGTTCTTTTCTCCATGCCTTGAAATAGAAGCTTACTTTTTAATGGCGGGCACAAAGGCTGGTGGGCAGTGTTACCATTGGAAGTTTGTACCTGCTCATTTCAGTTACTGGCATAGTGCTTTGGGTCAGATTGGCTTACACAGGAATTCTCAAATTGAATTGGCATTCATTGGAACACAACGCAGGAATAATTACAGGTTGGACATTAATAGCAACAGGTATCATTTCATTTTTCATTTCTTAAAGAACATCTATGAAATTAAATAATAAGGACAAGGTGAATGTAGAGTCAACCAAAGCTGCTACTAAAAAGCCTGCGGAAGAAAAAAATGAACATCATGATGATGGGCACAACCATGATAAAATTGCTTCTAGTGCTGCAGTAGAATCTGTATGGAAGAGTCACTGGCAATTATTGCTTGCGCTAGCTATTCTATTCCTGATGCTGATACTTGAATATGGATTTAAATATAAACCACCCTTTCCAATTGACGTGATTGTTTATGGAGTTGCTTATTTGCTCGCCGGATATCATGTATTGAACCTTGCATTTCGCAAAGCAATACGATTCGATTTCTTCAATGAGTTCTTCCTGATGAGTGTGGCCACCATTGGCGCATTTGCTATTGGTTCGTATAGCGAAGGTGTAGCGGTAATGGTTTTTTATTCCATTGGCGAATGGTTTCAAGATTCAGCAGTAAACAAAGCAAAGAAAAGCATCAAAGAGTTATTGGATATCCGCCCAGATGAAGTTACTGTATTAAGAAACGGATCATCTCATCTCATTAATCCACGAGAAATTCAAATTGATGAAATTATACAGATAAAGGCAGGTGAAAAAGTAGCACTGGATGGGGAGCTTAATTCAGATGTGGCAACATTCAACACAGCCGCACTTACAGGAGAGAGTAAACCAGATACAAAACGAAAGGGTGAGACGGTTTTAGCCGGAATGATCAACCTGGATAGGGTATCTGAAGTGAAAGTGAAATCATTGTTTCAGGATAGTAAGCTGAGTAAGATTCTGGAAATGGTTCAAGATGCCACAGCAAGGAAATCACAGACTCAATTATTTATTAGCAGGTTTGCCAAAGTGTACACACCTTTTGTTTTTGCGCTTGCAATTGCTTTGTGCTTCGTCCCCTATTTTTTTGCTGATCCCTATGTCTTCAATGTATGGTTTTACAGGGCGTTGGTTTTCTTAGTGATCAGTTGTCCATGTGCATTGGTAGTATCAATTCCTTTGGGCTATTTTGGTGGGATTGGGCTGGCGTCGAAAAACGGAATTCTGTTTAAAGGGTCTAACTTCTTAGATGTCGTTACAAAGATTAATACGGTTGTGATGGATAAGACCGGAACACTTACCAAAGGTGTTTTCAAAGTACAGCAAGTGGTTACAAAAGACATCGATAAGAATGAACTGATTAAACTAACTGCCGCCATTGAAAGTCATTCAACTCATCCCATAGCAAAAGCAGTAGTTGAATTCGGTGGTGATATTTTCAAAGATGCAAAGATTGAAAACGTAGAGGAAATCTCTGGCCACGGATTGATGGGAATAGTTGATAAAAAAACCATACTGGCAGGAAATGCGAAGCTTCTAAGAAAATTCAACATCGAATATCCTAATGAAATCGATTCTCTGGTAGATACCGTGGTAGTAGTTGCTGTAAATGAAAAGTACGCTGGCTACCTAACTATTGCAGATGAGATTAAAGACGATGCGAAGCAAGCCATCGAGGAGATGCTCAAACTAAGTATCCACACAGTAATGCTGTCCGGTGATAAACAAAGTGTTGTCTTAAAAGTGGCAAAGCTGTTAGGTATTGATAATGCCTATGGCGATTTGTTACCTGAGGATAAAGTTGACAAAGTGCAAGAGCTAAAAAATGAAGGAAGGCAAATTGCATTTGTTGGTGATGGAGTTAATGATGCACCAGTTGTTGCTCTAGCTGATGCTGGAATTGCAATGGGCGGATTAGGAAGTGATGCTACCATTGAAATCGCAGACATAGTAATCCAAAATGACCAGCCTTCTAAAATTGTGTCGGCAATAAAAATAGGAAAGGTGACCAGAAGAATCGTCTGGCAGAACATAACGCTTGCAATGGTCGTGAAGGTTTTAGTATTGATTTTGGGTGCAGGTGGTATCGCCACACTCTGGGAAGCTGTTATTGCAGATGTAGGTGTAGCGTTATTAGCGATCTTAAATGCGGTGAGGATTCAGAGAATGAAATTTTGATTAAGCGATTATCAATAGGCTTAAAAACCTGACTTAGGTTTAACCCATGTGCCGCCACTTCGGCAATCCCCCGATCTCATAAGTAGCGCTTAGCTGGATTATTCGTCAGTCCAGAAAGAGAAACAAAGACCGATACATTCAGCTTCCCTCCGGGTAGCTAGTCCTGCCAAGTCTCCGCTAGGTGTAGAATGCTAGCCTAAATGTAGTTTGAAACTACACTTTTATATCTTCTTGAATTTTTAATTTCAATAACCCACTACATAAAGTCATAATCATTGAGCTCGATGAAGTCCAGTGCAGTAGTTGGGAATAGCTTCAACTTTTTATTTCACCCATCGATCTATATCCAGGATATTCGGACTAAACTCTGAGAGAAATTTTTAACATAAGACCGCTCAGGATTTAAGTTTCTTGTTCATTTTTTTTAGCGAGTTCATAAAAAAAACCACCTAAATAAACATTCAAACCCATTGTAACCTATCACTTTAATCACTCGTTGGGATAGCAATTGGTTTTATTTTTCACATCCACTATCTTCCACTTATGAAAACTTTCAGCATACGTTCCCTGATTTTGATTTTAATGGTTTCCGGCTCTTTTTTTTCTTGCCAAGACGAAATCACAACTTCTTACACCTATCGGGCAATGGTTCCGGTTTACCTTGCGATGAGCGATGTGCGGGCAAGGCAGATGGTCATCGAACCAGGGAAGGAACTCGAAAACCCAGGTAAAATCTACCTTTACGGTGATTATCTGCTGATCAACGAACCTCAGGAAGGCATCCATATTCTAGATAATACCAACCCTTCGTCTCCGATCAACCTGAATTTCATACCTATTGAAGGCAACGTAGATTTGGCAGTCAATAACAACATGCTTTATGCTGACAACTATGTGGATTTATTGGTTTTTGACATCAGCAACATCCGATCAATCAAGCAAGTAGAGCGAGTCAAAGACGTATTCAATCATATGTATTCCAATTCGGATACAGGAGTAATCCTGACATTCAAAGACTCAGTCATCACCAGTAAATCCGACCAGCGATTCATTACCAATGGTTTTTTTGAGAGCAATGCTAGCCTGGGCTTTGCTTCCAATTTTTCCGGAGCTGCGCAAAGTTATGGGCAGGGTGGATCGATGGCAAGATTTTCGTTAATGAGCGGGCATCTGTATGCGGTGGATGATTACAGCTTGAGAGTGTTTGATGTGAAAGAACCCGCCAAACCCAAGCATCTTCAAAATATTGAGCTGGGTTGGGGAATAGAGACGATTTTCCCTTTTCAGGAAAAATTATTTATCGGTTCTAATACAGGCATGCATATCTACGATGCAAGCAAACCTTCAAATCCGATCAAAATGTCAGTTTTCCAGCATGTAAGAGCCTGCGACCCGGTAGTTGTGAATAAGGATTATGCCTTTGTCACGCTTCGAAATGGAAACAACTGTAGGAATGGTTTGAATGAGCTGCAAGTAGTAGACATCAAAAATCTCAGGGAACCAAAACTGGTAAAAGCCTATCCCATGCTGAATCCCCATGGTCTGGCTTTGTCAGGTGACCATCTTTATATAGCAGAAGGTCAACATGGTTTGAAAAGCTTCAATGTCGCCAATGTGATGGGAATCGACCAAAATCAACTGGAATTTTTGAAATCAATGAAGTCAGTAGATATTATTCCAGGCCCAAAATCATTGATTGTCATTGGTCCGGATGGGGTTTGCCAGTTTGATTATTCCAAACCTGATCAGCTTAAGCCTTTAAGTTGTATTAATGTGAAGAATCCAGTGGTAGTTTAGTCGCAGACAGTCCGGTTGATCTTTTTAAAGTTCGGAAATTGAACTTTCAGTCTATCGTTTCCCACTACCTCAAAAAATGAAGTTAAGATTCTTGATTCTAAGCATTTTGGTACTGCCTTTCACCCAATCCTTTGGTCAGGAGAAAGCGTATTTCAACCAGACTGAAATGGGAGTATTGTTTGGTAATAGTGCAGCTACATGGACCGGGGAGAATAAAAACAGAATAGACTTTTCGGTGATCACTTTCCATGGAGTCAAAATTTCAAAATACCATGCAGTCGGAATGTCTCTGGGATTTGATCAGTACGAATCCCTTTCGGTCATCCCCATTGCGATAGGATGGAGGGGGTTTTTGGGAAAAGAAAATAAACCTCAGCTGATCGCAGGATTTGATTTTGGAGGCGGCTCGGTCCTATTTGAGAAAAAAGAAAGTACTGATTGGTACGAAAGCTGGTACAAAGGAGGTATCATGGTCAGTCCATCAATTGGTGTGAAATTACCATCCAAAAAAGGAAAAACTTCGCTCACGATGAGTGTAGCTTATAAACGGCAGGAATTGGGATTTTTTACGGGATTCTTTGAGCGGGGCAACAGTCCAAGACCTTTACCCAGCTCAAAGCTTCCTCCGGGTTACAGTTCTATAAGTGAAACTTCCTACCTGTTTCACAGCCTGGTTGCCAGGATGGGCTTTAT
>JBBQDY010000231.1:0-5487 GCA_038320155.1 Cytophagales bacterium | reverse complement strand
CAATATTTCAATAAGGCTAATTTCAAGCTTCCAGAGCTCGTTCCTTACCCGGATTGGTTTGACATTGTATTGATAGACCGAGGTTATGAGGTGATTTCTTATTTCGATATTGGTCCAACAGCTGAAGGAATAGAAAAGCTAAAAAGAATGGGCTTGCCGCGATTTTTTCCAGCCACGGTGGTAAAAAATTCTGAACAAGGCCAGTTCTATTACCTGGCGGGAGATTTTACGGATATGCGGTTTGATCTTGGATCTGCTCGATTTACAGGCTTACCGACACTTTGGCGTGGATTCCATTTGGTGTCGGATTACAAAGATCGAGAGGGTTTTTTTTGGAATTATTATTTCCCCTTAATGTCTCAGATTCTGAACAAAGCTGAGGATAGAGCTGCTAATTGATCACATCCACAGGAAGCAACTTTCGAGTTTGAACCACATAGTTATTCTTGTTTTTGAAATCCTCAAATTGACCGGTGAGTTTATTTGTCAAGTCCCCATCAGTGATCGGATCAATAACTAGATTGTCGGAAATCTTAAATAACTGGCCTTCAGAAAGGAAAAACTCCCCATCAACGTATTCCAACAATTGATTTTTATTCCGCATAAGTGGCATGGAGAGTTTGGCTTGAAATAATCGAGCAGTATCTAAAACCTGCCCTTGCCATGCTGCAATTTCTGGCATTTCCAAGCCGACATTTTCCCTCAAAAAAGCAAGAATAGAAGGCGTCACTTCAAAGTGACTGCTCATTCCTCTGAAATAGGCTGTGCGCTCCAGCAATGGGGAGTAGATGATCAGCGGGACATGAAATCGATCCAGCCGCGATGACATCGGAATCTCCGGAAGTCGGTGATCACCGGTAATTATGAAAATGGTATTTTCAAATTCCGGTCGTTTGGAATAAGCATTAATAAACTCCTTCACCGCATCATCAGCATACAAGAGCGTCATATAAATATCCTCGTATGCTAAATAGTCCCCGATTTGTGATTCATTCAAGTCAAGTTTAGTACTCAAATGGTTACGTAATTTGGCTTGATAAACTGTTCGCTCTGGTACGATATATGGATCGTGAGAAGTTTGAGTTTGGAAGATTCGAAGTTGAGGCCGGGTGGAGTTGGCAGGTAGTTTTTCCAATCCATTTCGAAATAATTCTTTGTCCGAATACCCCCAAGAAAATCCAGTATTGCTGGGTGCCTTCTCATACTTTGGATCAAAGCCTAAAATATCTACCAATTGATCCACTTTTTGATAATCAAGAAAATTTCCCTGATGATCAAAGTTTCGGTCTGCGCCAATAAAGTATCGGACTTCGTAATCATTCTGCTTAAGTACGCTTAGCAAGGATTCATGCTTAGGAAAATCCTGATAAAGCTCCAAGAATCCTTTTTCTCCATAAGGTAAACCTGAAAATATTCCCGGTAGAATGCCAAATGTTCTACCTGTAGATGAGATATTATTGAGCCAAACTAAGCTATGCTGCTCCAGAGAATCTAAGAAAGGAGTGAAGCTTCCCAAATATGCGTCAGTCCCTGAGTAAGCTTTACCCATACTTTCTACTAAGACAAATACGATGTCAGGCGCTTTTTCTAAGCTATCAAAATAGGGCCCGAGGACATCTGGATAAGTCGCTTTGAATGCGAATGGGTGTGAAGAATCAAAGTATTCTTTTTTGACCGTAAGTCCTTCATTAGCTGATCTAAGGTAAAAATCGAAATAATACTCATTGGTAAACATGAAATAATCAAAAGTCTGAAATGCTAAGTAGCTTGATTTGTTCAGCTTGATATTTTGCTTGGTTTCGTCTGAATAAGGAGGATTCAACAGTGGATTAACCAGTAATGCCAACAAAAATACATAGCAAAAACCTGAAATGTAGAAGTATCCTTTCAATGGTAATCTCATCACCCAGATTCCCAACTGAAGTAGAAACAAAAGCACAAAAAAGAAAACCCCGATCAAAAGTAGATTAGTGTTATTTAATTGTCCTGAAGCCTCAAGTGTCAATATCAAATCCCCACTACTGTAAGCAAAAAGATCTTTACCTAGCGGGATAAGTGTTTTTGAGAAATAGAAGGTCAATGCCATTTGAATCACCAATGCCAAAGCAAAAATCAATTGACTAAACCATTTGGCTATTAATACGGAAAAAATGGTGAAAATACTGTGTAGAATCAATAACAGACCTACAAAGTACAAATACCAACTAAAGTCATCTAAAAGACTAAAAATTAAAACTTCGTCAAGCTTAAACGGGAGCACATGAGCATCGAAAACTAGCTTTAACTCTATTAGACGAAAACTGACCATTAGAATAAAGAAGATCAGCGACATACCCCAGAAATTCTTAAGGGTGGCTTGAATTTTTATGGGTAAACTAGAGTGAATTTCAGCCTTTTGGGCCATAATTGTGGGATTTCTTTGGCAATAGTAGTGAAAAAATAGGGCAAAATAGAATATATTCGTGCCCTGAAAAGAATTTTATGAATAAATCAGATTTATGGGTAGAGCTCTACTCCAACTTAAGTACAACTGGTGCTTTGACATTCAGTTCCAAGGCTTTAGTTGCAAAGATGCTTTCCCATGCAGATATTCCAAGTGCCAAGATAATAGTCGAGTTGGGTGGTGGAGATGGAAGTATCTCGCAAGGAATAGTAGACCAAATGGCTCCCGATGCTAAGCTTTTTGTTTTTGAGATAAATAGGTCATTCTGCGTATCGATGGAGAAGCTTTTTCCGCAGGAAAATGTGATCATCATCAACGATTCTGCCGCGAATATCAATCAATATCTTAATGGTGAAAAAGTAGACTACGTTATTTCTTCTTTGCCTTTCAGTTTGATCTCTGTGGAGATTAAAGACCAAATTCTGGAAGCTACCAAATCTGCGCTCAACCCAACCGGATTTTTTATCCAGATCTGCTATTCCTATTTGTTGAAGAATCTCTTCAAAAAACATTTTGGTCAAGTGAAAACCAGTTTTACCCTGAAAAATCTTCCCCCGGCCTTTGTGATGGTCTGCAGCTAATTCAAAAATCATGGAAGTGCTTCGAACTGCTATTTTTCAACTGATGCACCGGCGAAAAAAAGAAGGTTTTATGCCAGCAGAGGTAGTTCAGCAACTTTATCCTGAGGATTGGGAAGTATTCTTACCCGAACTATATGATACCTTAATCGCAATGCATCAAGCTGGTTTGGTGGATTTGACGATCGATGGCAAGTCAGTGAAACCATCGCCGGAAAATTTCGAAAAGCTGAAAATCCGAAAGCCAAGCAAACTAATCTGAGCTAATTGAAGTTTTCTAACCAAATAAGCTAAAAATCATGTCAGAAGAACTTCAACTCCCAAAAACATCTATATCTATTCCAGAAGGATTGGAACTCATTACCCTCGGTGCAGGCTGCTTTTGGTGTACTGAGGCAGTTTTTCAGCGCTTAAAAGGAGTGGAAAAAGTCGTCTCAGGATATTCAGGAGGTTTTGTGGTAGAGCCCAGTTACCGTGAAGTATGCAATGCAACCACCGGACATGCGGAGGTAATCGAGGTTTATTTTGATCCAAAAGTGATCAGTCTGGAAGAGGTCCTGGAAGTATTCTGGATGACTCACGATCCTACCACTCTTAATCGTCAGGGAGCAGATGCCGGACCCCAATACCGATCAGCGATATTTTACAATTCCGAAAAGCAGGGAGAGATTGCTACAGAATTAAAAAAGGAACTCAATGCTAAAAAAGTATTTGATTCGCCGATAGTGACCGAAATAACCCAATTCACAAATTTCTATGTGGCAGAGAACCACCATCAGGATTATTTCAATCTGAATGGAAGTCAACCTTACTGCCAATTCGTAGTCAAACCGAAAGTCGATAAACTCAAGAAATTTTTTAGTGATCGATTAAAATAGGATTCCCTATTTTTGTCCTGCAAAACCAATTTGCAAAGATGAAAAGAACCAGAGCACAAGAATCCCGCGCCGCAATAGAGCGATTGTACATTACCATGAGGCACTTATTCACCAGGGGCGTGTATAAACCTAATGGTGTTTCAGGTGAAACTTTGGTCGAGGCACTTCGAACGCTGAGTCCGGAAATCTACGGCACCATCACCGATCCTGAAAAAATTGAATTGGATGGTTTACTTTATGTAATGGAGCGTTTACCACGCGGAATCGAGGAATGTCGCTATGTGCGATTGATCAGCCGAGAGGGCTACGAAACGTCAAATCTAACAGCAATAATACCCCCAAAGCGGAAGAGAAATTGTTACAGACTGGATGATCAAATCATGTATGTGGAGATGACCCGCGGTCGCTCTGACATTTATGATATTTTGACTCACCTGACTTTCTTGAATCTGGAGTCCAATAAGATTTTTCAAAATAGTACCGACACGAAAGGTAAAATTAATACCAACTGGCGGATGCTCGAGGAAATAGTAACCAAAGAGAAAACTGGTGAAGAATTCAATAAGGAAGCTGCGAGTGCCTATTTGAGCCATTTGATAGGGAGAACATTTGAGGAAACGCTAGCCGCAGTGGACAAATTTGAGCGAAGCAGCAATTCAAATAGTCTGTTTTCGATTATTTACCATTTGGGTAAATTGGCCTATGACGAATCAATCCATAGCTTAGATCGAGAGATTTCTTTTTCTGCTACCCTTCGGGAAAGAGTAGGCCATCACGTCTATGGTGAGCTTTGGGCTAGGTCGATCAAAGAAACGCTGGATCGCAAAGGCCTATTGAAACGTCCTATTCATATTATCTCTGCGAATCTCCATTCTGTTTTGAATACCATATATGGATTCCAACTGTTGGATCTTGATGATTATCAAGCATTGGAAGATGTGGTCATGGCAATCAGCACAAAGACAAAAGGCAACCAGGGAAAGGCAATTGAGGATTATGCATTGGAGCATGGTTTTATCGATCTGCCCGATGAATCAGGGACAAATATTGGTGCACAAATTATAGATACGGCTCTTTTAGAGAAAGATGAATTGATTCCTGGTGTCCAATTATCAAATGATAAAAGCAAGAGACCGGTATTTGTGGTCATGGATTATGCGTTTGGTGAGCAGGCTTATGAGTGTTTTGATGAATTGCTAAAGCCTTACCAACGAGCGGAGAAATCCACTCCGCTTGATGTGGTATCCACTTCCATCATGGGTAAAGCAGGAATTCTCTATGGCGGAAAAGGCGATCTCATGATTCCGAATTCTCACGTGTTTGAGGGAACTGCTGATAATTACCCTTTCAAGAACGAATTCAAAAAATCGGATTTTGAAGGATTTGGCTTGGGTGTTTATTCAGGATCTATGGTCACTGTTTTGGGTACCTCACTTCAGAACAAAGATATCCTGACCTATTTTATGGAGTCTTCTTGGAATGCAGTAGGCTTGGAAATGGAAGGAGCACACTACCAAAAAGCGATTCAATCTGCCTCCAAGATCCGGAGAAGTATTCGTCCAAATGTAAAAGTATTGTATGCGTATTA
>JBBQDY010000230.1:0-5516 GCA_038320155.1 Cytophagales bacterium | reverse complement strand
TCTGCCTCTTTCGAATTAAATGTGGTAATGGCATATTCAAAATGATTGATTCTCTTTTCGCCTGCTACAGTTTGGTGGAAAACGGTTTGTTGTTTTTTCCATGCCGTATATCGTGCATCAAAGGTGTCATCCCCGGTTAGTGGCAAATAGAATAATCCTAAAGAGTCTCCACCCGGGCCAGTAATCCAGGTCAGTTGCTTGCCGGTTTGCTCATTTATTTCTACATAACCACAGGACACGAAATTGGTAACACCCAATGCAATAAGCTCCTTATACAAGAGGACAACAACGTCCTGGAGTTCTTCGCCTTTTTGCATGGCCATGGTTCGGCTTCTTACCTTTTCCAATGCCGCTTCAATGGTTGCTTCTCTAGCCTGTGCCTCTGCTTTTTGCAAATCGAGGAAGCGGATATAGGCCTGATTGAATGAACCGGCCATTTTCAATACGATAGTTTTGGTGTCCTCGGAGGGAGGATTTACCAGATCGATACCCAGCAATCCATTGGATATTCTACAACAAGCGGTCCATTGATGGGTTAATATCCCAGTTGATAAAGCTTCCCGAACAATTTTAGCAATTGCCGGGTCAATTTTCTCAAACTCATAAACGGCCTTCTCAAGTTTTTCAAGGGGGTAATCGGCGACGAAGTAATCCAGGTCAGTTTCACGGAGAGTTTTAAATGGAAATCCAAGCATTTCATGCCTGTTGGAATCGAATTGAAGCGTATAACTACTTTGGTCTCTAATATTTCCAGGGCTTGAAAAATCCCATGCTTTTACCCATCCATTCTCATCGATAAGATAAAAAGTAACCCCGGTGAGGCCTTGAATCTGAAGCCAATTGAGTTGAGAGAGGATTTCCTTATTTACCTTGTCGAGGTCATCTGGATGGTGCATAGCCATGGACTGGGCTCTTACCCGTTCCACGGCTAGGTTTATTTGAGATTCCCTGGTTTGGATCTCTGCTTTTTGCAGATCGAGGAAGCGGGTATAGGTTTGTTCAAATACTTTGGCAAAGCGAATCAACAGGCTGAAAGTTGCTTGAGGTAAAAGATCATTGGCACTACACAAGAGCAAACCTTGAGAGAAGAAGCCGGCATGTTGAACCCTGCGCCCTTTCATGTGTGAAGCATCCAGTGGCATCTTCACATCGTCCTTAACAAACCTGATCCACTCATCCAAGTCACTGCCTGTCAAGTCAACTATCAATGATTCTTTTTTCTGCTGCCATGCTTCAAACATTTTTGCAATGGTCTGCTGCTTTGAGGAGGTAAAGAACTTGCGAGTAACCCGGCTGCCAAGTTGGTCGGTTATCCACCACTCAATGCCCTCGGTATCTTCCTGCACAATCCCTATACCGATCCGATCAGGGATTCCACCCAGAAAGGCAAACTGCTGGAAGAGTACCTCGGCTGTTTCGGGCAGTTGCTCACTTCGCTGCATGGCCATTGTTTTACTTCTCACTCTTTCCAATGACATTTCAATAGTGGCTTCTCGTGCCTGTTCTTCTGCTTTTTGAAGATCTTCAAATCTTTTGTAAGCATGAAAGAAAGCATCGGCAAACCGCTTTAGTATGTGGCGAGTATCTTCTGAAAAAAAGGTATCGCTAAATGTGAATAAACCTCCAGACGGGAACATCACACAATAATAAAAGTGCTTAAGAGCTCCTTCACTTAAAACTTCTTTTGCGAAATCTCCCTGAAAGTCTGTATCTCCAACTACCTTATAATATTCAATAAGTTCTTTCCCTTCTAAGGTGTACCCAAAAGATTTTTGTGCTTTCCAATTGATAAAAATAGTATCCAGCAAAGGATGTCCGCTTAATGGCTCATCGCCGGATACTTCCATTGTGTCGCCGACGTTTGTGGCGGTTGTGATCCACGCTTTAACACTCCTATTTTCTTCTTTGATAATACCAATGCCGCATCTCAGCGTATTTACATTTAGTTTTCCCAATTCTTTAAATACAGTGGAGACTACCAATGTGAGGTCTTCACTTTTCATCATGGCCATTGACTGAGCCCTTATCTTTTCCAAAGCCAATTCAATCTCTACTTTTCTTGCTTGTGCTTCTGCTTTTTGGAGATCGAGAAACCGGGTATAGGTTTGGTCGAATACTTTTCCAAAGCGTTTAAGAATGTCATTGTCGGCCGCTGAAAACTTTTCACCAAAATGGTTGATAATAAAAATACTGGTATGTTGAGATACACAACAGGATCGGGTGTATCCTCCGGGACTTGAAAGGGTTTCTTTTTTCTGGTTAGCATCCAGCTTTGACCAGGGTTCATGCTTAAATAGAAATGTAAAAAATTCCTTTTTTTCCCTTTGTGTATATTCTTCGGTAAAAAATTCGGGATTGCTTTTTATTCTATTTATAAGATTTGTACAAAAGGGCTTTTCAAAAAGCGGAAGATGCACTTCTTCTGTAGTATTAGCAGTTCCCCCTGAACCCCAGAAACGAAGTTCTGTTGCAATGTCACTGTTAATTGCAATGAATGAGCCTCCATGAATAGCAATATTCAAATGGAGAAATTCTTTATGTACCGTGTGGATGACCGCTTGCAATTCGGAAGTATTGTGCATGGCCAGACTCCGGGAACGGACTCTTTCCAAAGCCAGTTCTATCTCTACTTCCCTTGCTTGTGCTTCTGCTTTTTCTATATCCCGAAATCGGGAATAGGCAAGCGAAAAAACCTGATGAAAGCGTTTGAATAAGTCCAGAGTTGCTCCATCAAAAGGCTGATAAAGGGTCAAGCCCAGACCACCCTGACCTATGGAAAGGAAGCAATAACTCAGTTCCTTTGCTTGATCCAAAAGTGGGTCTGGAAAATGGTTCTCAGCCTTGCGGTGTCCCCTAAATTCTTCCAGTTCCTCGCCCATCAATCGGTTGGTGAAGTGTGCATTTTCCGAAGCCAGCATTTGCCTAACCATTCCATATTCTACTGGGCTTTTAAGGTAGGCTGTTTGCTCTACGGCTTCTTGGTCATAAGCTGTGAAATATTGATAGCAGCCATAGATTCCCTTTTGCTCATCAATGATGGCTGTCTGAATGTTGCGGATCTGCGTGACTCCTAAAAGTTGCAGCTGTGCAGAAATAATGCGGCAGATAGCCAGCATGTCCACGGGTTTTTTCATCCCCATAGCTACCGCTCTCACCCGCTCTAAAGCTGACTCTATCTCCAACTCCTTGTTTTTAATTACCAATTCAGCTGTCCGCTGATCGACTGCAGCTTGCAATAGTAGATTTTCAGACCGAAGGGCATCCGCAGCAAAAGCCTCTCCTTCGGTAGCCTTCATGTCAGGATAGGAACCATGCTGATGCAAGGCGATCCATCCGGTATCGGTTTTCTCCAAAAGCGAGGACATTCGAAATGGCCCGTAGAACGACCATTCGCCATCTATTTTGACATAGAGATCAGTAAACTCATTGACCATTACGTGCACTCCGTAAAGGCTCACTTCAATTTTCCGATTTCTGATATCGACCTGTCCAATCATTTGATCTATTATGGCATAGGTGTAGTCTAAGATTTCTTGCTTGCTATGCCAGATTTCCTCTTTGGTTCCACCGATATTGTAGTAGTCATCCTTGATGAAAGTGGCCCAAGTATCCAAGTCTCCGCTCAGATAAGTTTTCCAGTAGGTATCAAGCCATTCGGCGAGTTCGGCTTCTAATTTTTGGGTGATGGTCATTGATAAAAGTTAACGAAAAGGTGAAGGGGAGTAGTAAGCTTAGGTAATCACGTCTTTTTCAAAAATTCATTTGGTTTTATGAGAATGGCAATGAAAAATCTTTCCTTCCGTGTTAAATTCCCCTCACATATTTCATTAAAACCCCTTAGTCCTCGATAAAAGCGAATTCTTAAAAATTTGCATCACACCTAAAAATCTTACTATTTCATCATAAAACTTATATCATTGAAAATAAAGGATTACCAATGAATTTCAATTCAAAATGCGCTAAAAGTTGTATTTTTTGAATCTTACACATAAAATTATGAATTACAAAAACCTGCTGCTTCTCCTGCCTCTTGCTGGCATCATCAGCGTTGCCAGCGCTCAGACCCAACTGGGTTATTTCATGCATCCCGATGTGCATGAAGATCAAATCGTTTTTGTCTCCGAAGGCGATATCTGGAAGGTTCCGACTTCCGGTGGACAAGCCATCCGCTTGACTTCTCATCCCGGTGATGAATCCGACCCCAAGATTTCTCCAGATGGGAAATGGGTGGCTTATGCAGCTAGCTACGAAGGCCCGACAGAAGTCTATGTGATGCCGATTTCGGGAGGATTGCCGAAGCGCTTGACTTATGAGCCGGCGGCATCTATTCCGACAGATTGGAAATCAGCGACCGAAATCGCCTACGTCACCAATCAATATGCAACTCTTCCCAAACTCATGACGCTTACCGTGAATGTGGAGACTGGGGCAAAATCCCTAATTCCATTGGAAATGGCAGCCGAAGGAAGCTTTTCTGAAGATGGCAAAACCTACTTTTTTGTCCGACCGACTTTCCATAACAATGTGACCAAGCGCTACGAAGGAGGAACTGCCCGCCAAATCTGGAAATTTACCTCTGGAGCACCTGAAGCTATTAAACTGACCAAAGACTACAAAGGCGAAGATCATCATCCGGTTGCCCATCAAGGCAAAGTCTATTTTCTCTCCTCCCGAGATGGCATCATGAATGTGTGGGTGATGGATGAAAACGGAGCTGGACTAAGCCAAATCACGAAAGAGCCGAGCTTTGATATTCGGGAATTTTCGATCTCAGGAACTCAATTGGTTTACCGAGTGGGAGCAGATTTGAAAATGATGTCTCTTGGAGAAAACTCAGCCAAGACACTGGCTATTTCTTTGGTTTCAGATTTTGATCAATTGCGAGAAAAATGGGTAGATAAGCCCATGGATAATTTGACTGGAATGGCTGTCAGTAATGATGGGGAACGCGTTGTCCTGACCACCAGGGGTCGCGTTTTTTCTGTGCCTGTCAAAGACGGAAGAACGGTCCGCCTCAGCAGAAAAGATGGCGTACGCTATCGGGATGCAATTTTTTCTCCTGACGGAAAATCGATCCTGACTTTCTCAGATGAAAGTTCAGAATTTGAAATCCATGAATACAACAGCTTGGGAATGGATCTGGGAAAGCAAGTTTCCAAGAATGGTACTACGCTGAAATTTGATATGCTCCCTTCATCGGACGGGACAAAGATTGCCTACCGTGATCTGAATCAAATCATTTGGATTCTGGACAAATCAACAGGTATACAAACCAAAGTCACGGAATCTGATGAAGATATCAACGGAATGTCTTGGTCTCCTGACGGCAAATGGCTCGCTTATGCACAAGCTGCAAGTAATACTTTTTCTCAAATCCATGCCTTCAATAGTGACAGCAAGCAGCGAATCGCAATGACATCAGATCGAGCAAACAGCTTGAGTCCACAATGGAGTACGGATGGGAACTGGTTGTACTTTCTCTCAGATCGGAATTTCCAATCTATAATCACCAGCCC
>JBBQDY010000229.1:0-5548 GCA_038320155.1 Cytophagales bacterium | reverse complement strand
AATGCTGAGCACAATAGAGCAATTAGATCAGGTTCGCCTGCAACCTTCAGAAAAAGTAGTGAAAGCCATTAAAGCAATGGCCCATTCTACGGGACTTCAAAAAGTCTGACTTTGGTAACCCCGATTCGTCGGGGTTTTTTTATTTTAAAATTTTCTGAACAAAGTCCGCAGTGTCTTTAATCCACATTGAAGTTATTTGCGCATAAGGATATGACTTTTAGAAGGTTATGATTTTGTGGTTTCAAGTTTGTGTACTACAGATTTTCTTTTGGGAATGGTTGGCGTTTGATTTGAAGTATTTTGTAAATCTGCTTTGTATTGTCTCTGGGCAGTGTGCATTTTCGGGCGGTGATGATTTTGTCGTACGTGTTGGTTCCCGATGTGGTGATCAATTTTTGGGCCTTGCCAATCCTTACAATTGCTCACCGTTGTGTCGCATCAATGGAAATTAGTTTTTTGATGGATCCAACCAAATACTCTGAATGCGATTTCAGGACTGAATTCGTTGAGAGAGGGACCTGATACGCCCGGGGCACATGTTAAGGGAAATCCTTCCAGGTCAATATTTAAATAGACTTTATTGACCGAATCCAAAAACTTAAGAATTCTCTATTGAATTTCTTCCTAATTGGTCCTTCGAAAGTCCTCCAATAAAGCTGATAAATGGAAAACAATAAAAAAGAGCCATTAGTTAGCGACTGAAACCTTAAAAGCAAAACTTTGTTGGTTACCAATCATACTAAAAATGGCCCTTTTCTTAAAAGGAACTTGAGCTTAACTGACAATAAACAAGCCAGCTATAGTCAATACTTCTTGCATAGTCAATGGCTCATCAAATGATTCCGTAATTCCATCTGCACCAATAGATGTGACTGTAGTTACATTCACTCCACCCTGCATTAGATTATCTTCTCCATTATAAACGCCTTGAGTTTGTGCTGGCAGCCCAGCTCCTCTTTCAGCCTGAGTTATCCAACCTTTCAAGCCGCGGAGTCTCCTCACTTCAGAAGCGTGTCTAGCCTCTACAGAGTGAATTTGAAGTGCAGCGGTCAATACGTCATCCTCTTCAATCAGCCTTCCTGCTTGTCCTTTATACGCTCTCACTCCTGTATCTTCAAACGCCTGAGCCAAAATCAAGAATTGCTGATAATCGATGAAAGGGTTAAGGAGCCCACCTGCGCCGAAATCGAATGTAGGTTTTGATACTGGGGTACCACCATAGCTCTCTATTGCTTTTTTAAGAAAGGCCACATGATCTACCTCATGTTTTTCGATTGTTTTGAAAATTGCCAAATCCTTTCCCGCTGGAATAAGGCCTGGAGTATTAATACCTGTAGTGTAATATTCTCCCTCTAGATATTCTAAAGTAAGCGCAAAGTTGAGCACCTCCAAAACTGTAGGAATGTGTGCTGCTGAGGCAGTTTGCGTACTCGCAGCTAACACACCTGCAGGAATTGCGGCAAATGCAACACTTTTTCCAAAACTGGTGAGCTTTCTAAAAGCTTCACGTCTGGTAGTAAATGTATTAAGCTCTTCTGGCTTAATATCATATTTTTTGAGAACTTCAAATATTTTCATGATACGATTTTTTAAGATTGAGGTGTTGGTAATTGAGTTGCGATGATTTTATTCTTAATAAATGGAGCTGCTGCTTCCAATACCTTAGCAGGAGTGAAAGCTCTATCTAAACCATTTTCATCAATTACATCATCTCCTGCAAAGGATGTTGGATCAGTGTCAAAAATGCTACGGATTGCCGCCGCATGCCTTCCTTCAACAGATACAATTTTTCCGGCAATCAATAACAAATCAGCACTTTCAAACAACTGCCCTGCTCCGTTATATGCCGCAACACCCAAATCCTCGAAAGTTTTGGCGGTACTCAGTACACTG
This sequence comes from Cytophagales bacterium, assembly GCA_038320155.1. Classification (GTDB taxonomy): domain Bacteria; phylum Bacteroidota; class Bacteroidia; order Cytophagales; family Cyclobacteriaceae; genus Algoriphagus. Next base: position 3,655 of record JBBQDY010000229.1, on the reverse strand, counting down.
GCTCTGTTGCTAAAATTCACCGAACTGAAATTGAAAGTCAGGTTAATAATAGCGTTTGTTCCCAGTGCTGCCTTAAGAAAGTCGCGGTGTACCACTTCATGGTTTCTGAGATCTTCTAAGAGAACTTTTTCAGTTTGGGACATCCCACTGTAGGGATTAGCTACTGCCATCATGTAGAATGCAGCTTCAAGCTGCTCCAATACATAGGCATAATTCAAAATTCCTGTATCACCTGCTCCCAAGTTGACATCTTGAGAAGGAGAGGGAATTATAGGTTGTTTTGGAAGGATATCTATAATTTCTTGACATCCGGAGAACAAAATTCCAGTGGTAGCTATGCTAGCTCCAGTGAATTTGAGAAAACTTCTGCGGTTACCTTTCTGAAGGTCCAATCCAGAGGTGATCTCTTCTGATAGATTTGGTTTTAACATGGTAATTGTTTTTAAATGGTATAAAATATATTAACAATCACAGCGGTAAAGCCCCATAGAAAATATGGAAATAATTGATTCAAGAAGAATAAAATATATAAACTAAACTACTCTGATTCCTGATTGTGATTATCCGTAATCTTACCACTGGGCTAGGCTGATTTACTTTTGTCAACAGTCAGCCAGCCGGGTGCGGCGGGAAAGATTGATGACTCATCAAATTCATCCTGATGGCTATCTATTGGTATAAAAGCGGTTAATCATAAAATTCTTTATGTGATATATAGCATTGCGTGCAAAAATTACGCTGACGCCTGTTTTTACTTTCGGCTTACCTTCCAGATAATTCCTGTTCCCTGCACGTAAGCATATGGTTCTCTACCTTGTGCAATGCGGCTGGGATCAATTTTTACCTGGCCATAATCCACGATATACATAGCGCCATCCGGACCAAACCGTACACTAAATGGACGTTCTATTGCCGTTCCCAATGAATTTTGTTCAGAACCTGGTAGGCCTCCTCTATTACTTATAAAAGGCGTGACTTCTTTTGTTGCTGGATTTAACTGAACCACTCTATACCCCACACGCGTTACTTTTGGATCGGTAGGTGGTGTTAGGTCGCCCCATTCAGCTATGAACAACTTTCCGGCGAGATCGCCCCAACTTGCAGGCGCCGCATCCAACATAGAAGGTGATGAGTGAAATGGATGCAATCCGGCCACTAAATTTCTATCCGGAGGCGTTAACCCACTGGCCTGATGATCGATTACAAATCCCAGATTCTTACCTTGCGGTACTCCATTGATAAAAACCATCGCTTGTGAGCTGTCAGCAACCTCAAATTTCGGATCAGTAAGTGGTTCCAGGTTTGCTGAATAATCCGGCCAGCCGTACCAGGTATTTTTTGTTATCTTATAAGTTGCATCAGAATTATCTCGGACAGGACGCGATCCACGGACATCGTACCCATTCACAGCAGCATAAAGGTCACCGGCATTAGTCCAGGCTATACCAATTGTATTTCTTAAACCAAATGCAACCGTCTCTAACGTTCCTTCCGCGTTGTTTGGGTCAAAAGAAACAATAGCGCCACCAGGCTTATTTGTACCAGCTATCCGCTGCCCCGGTGTTGTTGCATTACCAAAGGGCACGTAAGCTCCCGTCATTACCGAATCACCAATCGCAGGCGTTCTAAAATCGTCTGATTTAAAATTTCTGCCTAATAGCACCAATTCTTTTGCGGAGGTTGTTCTTAAAGAAGGTGTGCGACTTATAAAAGGGGCAACATCGGGACCCATTACTGCTGCGTTACCTGACGGACCGGTAGCTAAATACATGCGGCCATCCGGACCCATACGTATATCATTCAACGGATGCTCAGAGCCGCCATCTAAAAAACCTGTTAGAATTTCCGTTACAGTGGCACCGTCTTGTGAAATGCGTGATACGGTTCCGGTCCTATCGTTACATCTGTGTGTGATATAGAAGTTGCCATTATGAAAAGTAAACCCTACAACCGGAGCTCCTACCCCTTTTGCTTGGAGATTAACAACTTCGGAAAAAAGACCATTAATAAGTTTTAATATTCTTGCAGGTTGCGGTTCTGGTAAGAAGCCTCCACCTGCTTCAAGAACATACATTGCATTTTGGCTATCCCAAGCAATGCCTGTGGGAAAATTCAAGCCATCTGCCACTTTTTCAATTTTGAAACCACTCTTTACTTCTATTAGGGGGAATTTATTTCCTCCTTTTTCCTTATCGTCGAAAGGAGGTTCGCAGGAAGAAAAGAGAAAGGCAGCTGATAAAGCTAAAGTTGCAATGAGATAAATAGACGGGAAATAAATGCCTTTTTTCATAATATTTATTTTAGATGTATGAATTTTATGCTATATCTTTTATCAATGATCCCAAAGCACTAAATAATGCGTGAGTATGCCTGATCTTCCTTCTAAATGAGTTATCACTCTTGCACATTACTTTGAAATACAGACCCTTAAAGCTCAATCTCCCAATTCCTATGCCTTGGAACACATCTGAAAACTCTGAGGAACAAAATGAGGAAAATAAACCGCTGAAACGTTTTGATAGACCTTTTTCAGTATTCAAAAAACATAAAAGATGATATATTGAGTATTCCTGATTAAAAAAAAATGGGGAAAAAATACACTCAATTGGAGTAAATCCATTCCAAAATTGGCGCATCTATGTGTAGTAGCTCTGTCTGGGTTTAATCCAGTCGTCGGGAAAAAATACACTCTAAAATAGATAAGAATTTATAAGTCTATCCCTATCTAACCTATAAAACACCTCTCCTATCAGGATGCCTTCTCTTCTCCAAATAAGGTCTTGAGCTCCACCGCATCAATTCCTTTTTCTTTTTGGAGAAATCGTCCAAATGATGCGGTGCTTCCATGGGTGAAGTAGACTTTTTCAGCCTCGGTGGCAAAAAGAGCTTCTACTAACTTCCCAATCCGCATGATTCTAAAGTGCAAAGACTCGATCGACGGATCTTCTTCATCGTGTCCCCGCTCAGCGATCCAACCTGATCAAATCCCAGTACGAAAAGGCGAAAATCTTCGCATCCAAGGTGTTCCCTGCTGGTGGACTTTGTCAGCTTTTTTCACGCCCCCTGCTATGCAGTGCGATAAGTATCTTTTGCAGTTGCTCTTCAAATATTTTTTCAAATTGAAGCTTCATGCCTTCATCTCTCTTTTCCTTGGATGGGCTTTTAACTGAAGATAATAATCCGTTTTTTTCTAAAGTGACCGATCTTAACCTGACGGTCCGGTTTGATTTTGTATCCAATAAAAGTGGTGAGACTGGTGTAAATTTTTGATTTTGTTACGGATTACACAAAGATATCTGTATCCTTTGCTTTCGATAAGTTTGAGGTTTTCCTCTGTAGCGATGCTCGCATCGAGTACCACCACTGCCGGACCACGGCAAATTTGGGAGGTGAGTTTCTCTATCATCCCTGACAGGGTAGCGCAGTCGGCACTGTTTCCTTCCAAGATAGAGGAGTATTTTATAAAGCGATTTGCTTCATAATCCAGACTCATAGCCTCAGTATAGAGTTCCTGATTAAAATCGAATAAGCGGTAATTGATTGCTACAAATGCATAATCTGGAAATGAAAGGCGGATAGCTTCTCTGAATTGAAGAAATTCTTCCTTGCTTCCTTGAATCCAACCCCCACCATGAATATATATTAACAGTGGTGT
>JBBQDY010000228.1:0-5553 GCA_038320155.1 Cytophagales bacterium | reverse complement strand
CACATTACCTAAGGCTAAAGTGAGAAAGTTGAATCCTTCTTGGATGAGTTGGGCAGCTTCGGCAGCTATCCTTATCGGATCATTCTGGGGATGGCAAGTCTATGAAAAAAAGCAGGCAGAGCAAGCGGCCTATGAGGAGGTGATGATGGCTTTTGCCATGATTCAAACCAACCTATCCAAAGGACAGGATCAGCTGGAGCCGATGAATAATCTTAAATATTTGAATACTACAGACCAGATTTTTGGTCAATCCAGAAAATAGGAATCATGAAAAAACTAGTCCTAATCCCGTTTTTACTAATGGCGATCATCTTTCAGGCGAATGCTCAAGATGATGCAATCCAGAAGTTCTTCTCTAAATACATGGACGATGATCGATTCTCCAGAGTGTACATTTCTCCTAAGATGATGCAAATGGCCGGAGGCTTTCTCAAAAGCAATGCTGGCACTGATAAAGATGCCAAGGAGCTTGGAGCTTTGATCTCTAAAGTCAGAGGCATTCGGATTCTAAGTTCAGAAGAAGTCGATGGGAAGTCGCTTTACAATCAGGCGATGGGCACCTTGACTAAAAATAAATATGAAGATTTAATGGAGGTACAGGATAAGGGCTCCAGTCTCAAATTTATGGTTCGAGAGGAAAGTGGCTTGATCAAAGAGTTGCTGATGATCTCTGGAGATGGAAGTGATTTTACGCTTCTCTCCATGCTTGGAAGCTTTACTTACCAGGACTTAAATATCTTGGCAGAGAAAACCAATATCCCAGGAATGGAGCAATATGGCAAGGGTTCGAAAGGCCCCAAGGGACCTAAATGAAATGAATAAGAAATCTGAAACTATAAAGAAAACCAATCCAAAAATTATGAAAAAGCTAATCCTAACCTTAGCACTAATCGGAGCAGTAATGACTGCCCAGGCCCAAAGTAAAAGTGTCAACGCTTTGTATGAAAAGTACAAAGGCAATGATGATTTCTTTCACCTCGAACTCGGGGGGAATTTCATGAATTTTGCCGAAGGCTTCAAAATCGATATTGATAAAAATGACATGGCTACCGTAGCTAAATCTATCGAAAAGTTAAATTTCTTTACACTTCCTGATAATTCTGATCGTAATAAAATGGAATACAATGCACTTTTGAAAGGACTTGAAAAAGAACGCTACGAACTCTTGATGGAAACTACTGATAAAGGTAGCGGGGTCACCATTTTTTCAAAAGGGGCTTCCAAGATATCTGATTTGGTAGTCTTGGTCAATGGAGATAAGGGAGATTTGATGGTTTTCGAGATGAAGGGTTCTTTTGATCAGGAGTTGGTAGCCAAAGCCGCCAATTACAAAGGGAAGAATTAACGCTAGCTAGATCTAGAAAAAAAGGGCTAGCTTATCGAATAAGCTAGCCCTTTTCTTTAGTACAATTTATATTCTTCGGCTCGTTCCAGTTGCTGCTTGAGATCGGAGATGTTAATGCTGTTTTTGATCCCGTTGTCTCGGGCTATTTTTTTGTCTGTTAGACTTTTTTGGATTCCGTCGTAAAGCTGTTGTGGAGTTTGTTCCACCCCGTTGACTTTCTTAGCTTTAATGATTCCGTTTTTGTTGGCAAGGTCAAGCGCTTCCATCACCTTAATGTGATATTGGTCTGCGATTTCAAAGAAATTATCATAATAAAGTAAAAATCGCTTGGAAAGATCCACTACAGAGGAGATATGATTGGCGTAGTATTTCAGATCACTTTCATTTTGGAGGAGCTGTGCATAATTGGTTGTGGAACCGTTTCTTGAATAGCGCTGCTCGACTTTTCTTAAATATTGGTCAATATTCTCGGTTGTAAAACTGGCTAAAATTCGATTGGAATATGCATCAATTGTTTCGTTCTGATTTCGATCAGGGAGCGAAAAGCCTAGCTTAACAGATTCCTTTTTGACTCGACTAGTCAGTTCAAGCTGGAGGTTTTCTAAAAGCACAATCCGGTCATTGTTCGAATTTTGATTAGCCATGTTAGCTTTGTCCAGTGCAGAAAAATAAACCAAATAGCGATTTAGCTCATTTTCAAATTTGGTCATTTTCGCATAATCAGGCTTTTTCTCGGTCATGATCGAGCTGTAGGCCACATTCAATAATGAGTTTGATGCAAAAACAGCTTGAGAAACAAATGGTATACCCGAAGCAATTGGGCTAGCCACAATTGAATTGGTTATTTCCAGAAATCGATCCATTCTAGTTTTGCTTTCAAAGATCCCGATTCGATTGACAGATTCTTTGATCACCTCTTCGAATGAAAAACCCAGCGGCCCACCTTCGATACTGCCCATGGATTTGATGAATCCCTGATAATCTTCGTCAGTAACACGGGATTTAAGATTAATGATGTCATCGGAAAGCTTTCTATATAGCAAAGCAGAATTCACCAGAGAATACCGAAGGCTTATCCATTTGGTCTGATCAGAAACTTGTTTGTCCTTGATCAGATCGTTGAGTGCCATGTTGGTCACTTCCAGACTGCCTGACATGTTATCTCGATAGGTTTTCAGCTCTTGAATTTCCCGCTCGAGTTGAATGATTTTGAGAGAGTCAGAATCTTGGGAGAAGGCCTGGATCATCACCAGAAATGAGATGAAAAACAGGGGCAATTTTTTTAACATAGAGAAATATTGGGTAATTCCTCCTTTCGCAGAAAATCTAACCAGAGGACACCGCAGAAATATTCAAAAAGCGAACCAATTATTTTCTGAATATTTATTTCTCCACCAATCAGCTGTTAAAGATACTTGTAAGGGCTTCCAGCTCGCCTGAAGCTTATTTTTCCACTTTCACACCCTTCCAAAAGGCCACGTAGCCTTGAATCTCTCGTGCTGCAGGTTTAGGTTCAGGATAGAACCACGCCGCATCTTTATTGGATTCGCCATTTACCTCCAATGAATAATAGGACGCTTTGCCTTTCCAAGGACAAGTAGTATGCGTTTGGGATGGTTTGAAAAATTCGGAATTTATCGAAGAAGGAGGGAAGTATTGGTTTCCTTCCACGACTACTGTTTCGTCAGATTCAGCAATGATTTGATTGTTCCAGATAGCTTTCATTTCAGTTTTTATTTATAGAACACTTTAAAATTGATTCTTGTTGAAAAAAAGTTTTGACCAAATTTTATGGTTGAATGTAGTATAAATTTTTTTAGTTAGCCAAATAAAATTTCCTTAAAATAATTTATACAGAATAAATAAAAATACTTTCTATTTTTTTCAATAATCTGGCTGCTCCGCTATCGATTGCGAGCAAATTTTATGGAATTCATAATTAAAGATGTACAATGTTAAGTAATCATTAATTAAAATAATGTTTTGTTGAAAAATTTGCAAAATCAAAACCGTTAGCTACCTTTGTAAGGTAAACTTATCACAACCGCATACACGGTTGGCCGAAGTAACCCAAAATATCCTCTGTAGATGAACTCATCTGCCGGTTACTCAAATTCAGAACCTATTTAAACCAACTAGTAAACATGAAAAATCTATTCACCATGCTTTTTGTTGCAGGGATTGCAACAGGAGCTTTCGCAGCAGGAACAAAAGCTGACGAAACAGTACAAATCAAAAAAACTGAAACTGCAAAAGTAGCAGTGTCATTTACAGAATCTCCTAAGGGAACTGTAATTGTGAGAATTTCAGATGCTCAGGATCATTTGATCATGAGAGATCGGATCAACGAGTCCGAAGCATTTGCTAAAAGCTATAATTTGGAAGAGCTTCCAAAAGGAACTTACTCGATTCAGGTGTCAGACCAGTCAGGCGTTATTTCTTCTAAATCAGTGGAAAACTTCATAGAAGTAGAGCAAGAGGTTTACTCTAGAGTTTCTTTAATGGGCGAAAACACGTATCGACTTTTAGTAAGCAGTCTAGAAGCTCAAGCTGTGGAAGTAATAATCTACGATGGAAACAAAGTGATTCATACCGAAACGATTGACAATCCGCAGGGACTTCACAAAATCTATAAAATCAAGCAAGCCGGACAAGAAGGAATCAGCTTCAAAGTGAAGACTGCCTCTGGATTCGAAAAGTTTGTGTCAATGCTTTAAATTAAACCAACTCAATTATCAAGCCCTGCCAGAGTGATCTGGGAGGGTTTTTTTTATGAAATAGCATTAACCGCAATGGACGCAAAGTTTTTCACCAAGAGCGCAAAGTTTTCCTGCTGGCCAAGAGGCTGAACTTAGTCCATAAATAAATTTGAGTATGTGATTACCTAATTCAGAAATGGTTTGTTGGCAATGATCTCTACCAAAAGTTGATCGCTGAAAAGATTTCAAATCAATAATTAATGAATCTGATTTTAAGTATTTTAGCCTAATGATTTCTAAAGAAAATAAGGATCAGGTTCAGGTTCAGGAGCCATTCACTGACTATGGGGTTTATTCCTATGCGGATTATTTGACTTGGGAGATCGATGAAATGGTGGAAATAATCAAAGGAAAAGTCTTTCGATCTGCGGCTGCTGCTCCAAGAAGAAGGCATCAGGAGGCTGTTTTGAGTTTAGGAACAATCCTTTCGATACTTCTAAAAAATAATACCTGCAAAGCGTTTATTGCACCCTTTGATGTGCGCCTTCCTGTAAAATCCAATAAAAATGAAGAGATATTCACTGTCGTGCAACCTGATATCTGTGTGGTTTGTGACAGAAGTAAGCTTGACGAGGCTGGTTGCTTAGGTGCTCCGAATTTGATCGTGGAGGTGCTTTCACCGGGAAACAATAAGAAGGAACTGAAATACAAATATGAAGTCTATGAGCAAAGCGGTGTTGCCGAATATTGGATCATCCATCCAAATGAAGAAACGCTCTTAATTTATACTCTAAAAGAAGGAAAATATGTTCCCTCTAGACTTTACACCTGGGGCGATGTGGTCAAATCAGAAGTGATCCAAGGATTTGAACTGGATTTGGAGGAATTTTTTAAGGGTTTGGATTAATCGGTCTCAAGCGTGTCCCAGGAAAAATCCTGAGTTTACTGGCTGAACTTACTTTTCTAAAACCTGAAGCTGGCCGATAAACAAAAAATCCCCGACTTTAAAAAAAAATCGGGGATGATTCAAAGTTGAAATTCTTTATTTCTTCCAAGTAGCTTTTCCTCCCTTAGCTGAATCCACCGTAATGGAATAATTCGAAGCTGAGGATACGATCCACTTGAACTTGACGGCGCTCATTCCTGGAATATTAGCTACGGCTAATCGTTCTGGAGACATTTTTTGCTCCGCCAGCTTATTGAAATCAGCATCTTCTACGACAAATCCAGCAACAACTTTTGCTCCGGAAATCGTTACATAATCCGGTCGCTCGATCGTGTATTTTAAATCCTGACTGGCGTGAGTCGGCATCAAGCGCTCATTAAAGATTGTAGCAGTGATAGCTTTCAAGCCTCCACCAAGCTCTTCCTCTTTGACATCCATTACAGTTAGTTTCGGAGTATGATATGCATGGTAAATCGTAAAGGCAGCATTTCGATGCGCATCCTGCTCCAGTAAGAATCCTGGATGTGCTCGACCATAGGTTTTTTTGAATCCACCGATTTCTA
>JBBQDY010000227.1:0-5589 GCA_038320155.1 Cytophagales bacterium | reverse complement strand
GCCATTCCAGACTTCAGTTTCCAAGAAATCAATCTGAATCTCAACCAATAAAAACAAGCCAAAAAGTAGAAAAACTATCGCTACCAAACCTCCCAGCCGATCGAGTAGCGCAGACTGAACCAGTTTTTTCACCGGAGTTTTGAACTGCTTATTCAAAAGATATACTTTATAGCCATCGCCTCCTATTCCTCCTGGAAGGAAAAGATTGTAAAACATCCCGATCAGGTAAAGCTTGAGATTCAACCGTTGGGAGATGAATAGGCCGAGATTTCTAAAATACTGATTCAGCCGAAAAGCAGTGAAAACCTTACTGACTACAAAAAGTAAAACTGCTGGAATCAACCAAAACCATTGAATAGTCTTGATAATTTCAAGTAACTGAATGGTGTCGATCTTCCGAAAAACCAAGTAAAGTGCTACTCCTGTCAATCCTAGCTTTAGGAATGTCTTGAACTTCTTTACCAAAGCCTTTGAATATCGGCTCACTCCGACTTCTCCTTTTCCGTCTCCTGCTGACTCTTGACTGCGAACTGCCCACTGATAACTGTAGACTGTCCACCGCCACCTGCCATCTGCTCTCCAACATACACTGACTTCACCGTATAGGTTTTTTTATTTTGCGATTCAAAGTAGGTTCGCACGATAATCTCGGCTATGATTCCTGTCGTGATAAATTGAATCCCGCCAATGACCAAAATAAATCCCAAAATCATAATTGGCCTGCCCCAGATATCTTCGCCCATGATTTTCAGGATCAGCAAGTAAAAATTGATCAGAATCCCTATCAAAAAAGCAATCAAACCTATTCCTCCAAATAAGTGAATAGGACGCTGAAAGTACTTTTGGAAAAACAACATTAAGATCAGATCCGACATAACTTTGAACGTCCTGCTTAAGCCATACTTCGATTCGCCATGGATTCTAGGGTGATGCTTTACGTCCACTTCTGTCATTCGGGCACCTTGTTGCTTGGCCAAGACAGGAATGAATCGATGTAATTCGCCATAAAGTCCCATTCCCTGCGCGATTTCAGCTTTGTACACCCGAAGCGTACAGCCATAATCGTTCAGGTAAACTTTCGTCGTATTTCGGATCACCCAGTTGGCGATTTTGCTTGGGATTTTTCTCAATACAAATCCATCTTTCCGATTAGCTCGCCGACCTGCCACTACATCCCAATCTTCCTCGATCGCTTTATTGAGCATCATTGGCAGATCTGTGGGATCATTCTGCAAATCTCCATCCATGGTAGCAATGTAAATTCCAGTTGCCATATCGATTCCGGCTGCCAATGCTGTGGTCTGCCCGTAGTTTCGATTGAAAATAATGAGTTTGGTGCGCTCATTTGCGTGTTTCTTTACTTCACGCACCGTCCCATCCGTGGACCCATCTTCAATCAAAATCACCTCATATTCGATCGCAGCTAAGGCAGCGTAGGTCTGATCTAAAAGTGGTTTGATATTTTCTTGTTCATTATAAACGGTGATGACAACGGATAAAAGTGGCTTGCTCATGGCTAAAATTTGATCAAAAATACGGCATTTTACTTCCCACGTCAAAATTAGCGATGAACTTAGCCACATGCAGAATATTATTTGGGGACTCTAATCCCTTTCGCCCTATCTTTGCCGCATGTCTCAAAAAGCCTACGAAATCAATCCTTGGGTAGTTATGGCTGTTTTTACAGCGTTGGTCGGACCCTTTGCATTGAGTTTTCACATGCATTATCCGGACGAAATGTACTACACTGATGCCGCCGTGAAAATGCTTCAAAATGGAGACTACCTCACGACCTATTTGGGATCTGGAGAATTGCGATTCAAAAAACCAATCTTAACTTATTGGGCTGTATTAGCCGGTTTCAAGCTTTTTGGACTCAATGCATTTGCTTCGCGGTTTTTCTTTTTGATTGCAGGTGCTGCCACGGTTGGACTGACGTATTTACTTTCAAACACACTCTTTTCAGATCGGAAAATTGCCGCAATTTCTGCTTTGATAATCGCTGCAAATCCAGTATTGATATTTTCGGCTACCCGTTCCATTCCGGATGTGCTACTTGTTTTGACAATGACTGCTGCTGCTATTGGTTTTGCGGGCCTGATTCGTTTTGGCAATGGAGCCCCCAAAAAGTACCTGTGGATACTTTATATAAGTTTGGCATTGGCTTTTGAAGTCAAAGGCTTACCAGCTGTTGCTTTGGGAGGAATAGGAATTGGGCTCCTACTTTGGAACCCTTGGCAGCGAATCCATTGGAAAACCCTCTTTTATATCCCAGCGATTCTGGTTAGCCTTGTTATCGGACTTTTTTGGTTTGGTGCCATGTGGAAAATCCATGGTCCTTCATTTTTGGATGGCTTCCTGTATGATCAAGTAGGCACACGTGTCACCTCTAGATTTCTACTGATCCTTCAAAATGGACTTTTAGCATTTCTATTATTGAATGTAATGTTTATGCCCTGGATCTTTTTTGGGTTGAAAAATAGCATGGAATCGGTTCAAAAACTATGGAATCAAAATCCGACCTTTTTCATTTTTGCACTTTTATGGACCTTCGCGATTTTGGGAATGGGGGCACTCACAAGTAAATTCTACGAACGCTATCTACTTCCGGTAGCTCCGGTGTTAGCAGTTTGGATAGCGTGGTTTTTGGTAGAAGTAAAATTTGAAATGAGAAAGAATGGGCTAAAAATAGCCTTGGGTATTCTACTCGGGTTAAACTTTTTGGTTCTTCTTTTCAGTATTTGGCTCAACTTCAGAATGGAGTTTGTGAGTTGGATTTGGGTTCAATTAATTTTTGGAATAGTGATTTTCGGTTACTTGGCTCGACTTTTTGTATTGGAAATTAAGCTTCCCAAAGCAGTTTCCTATAGTATTCTGCTTCTGTTTTTTTTCATTTCTACAGCTACTTATCGGATTTCTCTACCTGATCAAGGAAGGCAGATTCATGAATTTGTCTCTGCAAATCCAATCGATCAAAATGAGGAGATCGCATTTGTTGGCAATTTGCATGTTAGTAGCAAAATCCGGATTGGATTGGGAGCAGCTTATCAGATGACTGATCTACCAAAAGAGGGTTGGGAAGATCGATTGGAGGAATTTCCCAGTTTGATCATTGAGGATAAGCTTGTCTCTAATCTCGACACGGCTCGGTATCGGCAGGTGACCAAAACTGTGAGTTGGGATTCTCGAGCGATACCTAAATTACTTTTAGCAACAGGCAGTCCAGAATTTGAAGATTTACTTGCCGAAAATGGCAAAATCTATTATTGGCTAAAGCGGAAATAAGTCAAAAAGCATCGGAACGAATCGGGCTATACTCCAATAGATTTTCCCAGATTTGAATCTTAGCCTTTCTCAAAGACTCCCCACGAAAGGTGACCTCAAAGATTTCTTCATGAACCAGCCTTTCAAAGCGCGTAACTTCCCCAGGAGAATCCAAGTTCCAGCTTACAAAGATCGCTTGTCTTTGGATTCCGATATTAGTTTCAATCCCATCCCAAAGGTCAAATTGATTTTTACGAGCACCAACATTGATAGTATAAGTCTTTGGATGATCTCTGAGGTAAAAAGCAAGCTCTGAGGCCATGTGATAAGTTTCTGAGAAAATAATTGGCTCAACAATCTTCAGACTGTCCTTCAAAAAGTCTACCCGTTGTCCAAGGACACTATAACCTGCCAACCGTTTAAAAGATCTTATCTCGACGGATTTAATCGCTTTGCTGTTTTTAAATGGGAGATAATCTGGGAGAACCAGAATCAGCGGTAAGCAAAAACTAAAGGCGACTCCGACATTTCTGAATTTTTCCCATCTAAGCGACTGCTCTGAAATCCATTTACTCATGAAGATCGGTAAAGTCACATAGGCAAAAGCTGGCCAATTTGCCTCCACATCATTGAAGAAGGTAAGTAATCCAAACCCTAGCCAAGAAAAAATCACAGGCATTAGTAGAAAGATCGTTTTAGCATCCAAGGAAGATTTCAAACTTTTGAAAGAAGAAAAAACGATCGGAAGTAAAAACACAGAAATCATTGCAAACTGTCCCGCTAGATATTCTCCGATTCTTGGGAGCCACTTAAAAAACTGGAACCCTTCTGCGTTTCCTGACACACCTCCAAGACTTGCCAAATGCCTGTAGGTACTAAAGTCATTTTGCCAGTTCCAGATAAATCCTGGTACAAAGCCAACAGCTCCAAAGAATAAGAATAGGAAAAATGCCATTTGGTTTTTCTTCCATTGGTGGGTTAAAATCAAATAGGAGAGAATCAGAGGACCGATTACAATCATAATGCTCTTTGCCATCAATCCAATTCCCGAAGCAAGACCCGCCAAGATCCACCAACTTATCTTTTGCTCATTTAGGCCACGATATGCCCAATAAAGACTCAGGATCCAGAAAAATACTAATTCCGAATCCGTCAAATGAAATGTTGAAAACAAAAGCCAAAAAGGCATGGACATCACCAGAATAGATGCCCAGAAAGCTATCCGCTTACTTTGATAGAGATAATCTGTAAAAAGAAAAACGACCCAAGAAGTGCCTATTCCGAGGAGTATAGCGTTGATCCGAATAGCGAACTCAGTTACCCCCAACAGGCTTGTGCTTATCTTGTTAAAAATCGCAATTAAGGGAGGTTTAGAATAATAATGCCAAGCGAGATTTTGGGACCAAAGCCAATATTGAGCTTCCTCGGTAAATAAGTTGATTTCAGGCCTGAGCGTGAATGCCACTTTGATAAAAGCTATCAAAAAAGCTATCGCCCAAAAGAGCTTTGAATAGTTGGTCGTATTTTTCATATAAAAAGTCAGGGCAAAAATAAAAAAACCCTCAGTTAACTGAGGGTTTATACGTGAAAATGACTTTTTTTATTGTTTAGCCAAGACTGACTTCTCTTTGTACTTCTTTATCTGTCTTCTTAAACCCTCTATAGTTTCATCTGCGGCAGCCTCAAAAGAATCAGTTTGATGCTTCGCAAAGAACTGTTTGCCTGGGACATTCATCTTAATTTCTACAATTTTATTGGCTTTATTGTCATTTTTATCAATTCTCATAAAAACTTCTCCGTCAATAATTTGATCGTAATAGGTGTCCAGTTTATCAGCTTTTTTCTGGATAAAATCGATCAGTTTTCGATCTGCGTCGAAATGAATGGAGTGCATCTGCAGTTTCATAGTGATTTGCATTTAGTTGTTGAACAATAATTTATTTATGCTTTAGGATGTGCCTGTTCAAACACCGCCTTAAGTTTTTCGAGTGAATTATGGGTGTAGACTTGTGTGGCTGCCAAATTTGCATGACCGAGCAAATCTTTAACTGCATTGAGGTCAGCCCCTTTATTTAATAGATGAGTGGCAAATGTATGTCTTAAGACATGTGGACTCCGGCTTGAAGTCTGTGCAAAAAGGTCCAGATAATGTCTGACAGTACGGTAAATCAGCATAGAGTAACTTTGCTTTCCTTGATTAGTCACAATAAAATAGTGACTTTGTAGCCCATTTGAAAATCTTTCCTCAAATACTTTTTGATACGAAAGGATATTTCGCTTAAGGGCTGAAGTGATAGGAATTATTCGTTCTTTTTTTCGCTTCCC
>JBBQDY010000226.1:0-5661 GCA_038320155.1 Cytophagales bacterium | reverse complement strand
TTTTAAAATTGTCAAATGAGTAGCGTAGGCCTAGATAAAAGTTTGGTCTCAGCTGCCTAGCATAAGAAAAACGAACTCTTGGATAGCGTGCATCATAAGCCTCTTGCTCCGACTCTTTTACTTGATTGCCGATTCCGTAGAAAAAATAAACGTAGCGATACCATCCGATCTCACCTAAAAATAGATTTTTGTTTTCAGGTGAATAGATTCTCCAACTGGCATAACTCAATATTTGATCAAATAAGGAATAAGCCAGACCGGCGGCAACCTGACTTTCGTAGGTCTGATTTCCTTGGCCCAAATTGAAGTTTGCAACAGCTCCACCACCGAAAACCCAACTGGTCTCGGGAGTATAATAGACCAACGGCAATAGGGCAACTGTCAAATTTGAATCTGTGCTATCGGAATTTTGCCAGGCGGCGGCATTTTTTACCGTTAAAAACAAAAGGCAGGAGAATATTAAAACAAAACGATTCACTTGGCTATATACGCTTCTAAAGCGTATTTCAGTTTTAAATACATGAAATGACTTTCATCATGGATTAGATTTAGAATTGATCACATTATTGAATACAATTAAATTTCAAATCCAATGATCCAAAAACGCCAACTAATCGAGGAATTTCCTGAGCATGCCGGACGAATCCATGAATTGAAAGAGAAAAACTCGCATTTCAAAAAATTATTCTAGGAATACAATGTTCTCGATCATGAAGTCTATCGCATTGAATCTGATTCGGAACCTGCCTCACATGAAACACTAATTAAATTGAGAGCAGTGCGCGTAAAATTAAAAGATGAGCTTTATCAGCTGATTCAAACCCTATAATTCAATAGCCTGAGGAAATCCTCAGGCTTTTTAAGTGCTTCGTGTGGATGCCTATTTCTTTTTCAAAGGTCTCAATTCCACCTTTCTGAAAAATATCTCCGCGCCCTCAGATTGAATTTGAATGCGACCCTTACTTGGTTTCACATTGAAAGCATGATTCACTAAAATTCCATTTAGGTAAATGGTGATCTCTGTCCCCTCAACTATACATTCCACCCTATTCCAGTCACCCACCGGTTTCTCCACATCCTGAGCACCACGGAAATCAATCACATCTTTCCAGTTTGGATCACGACCATACCAATTGATCCGGCCGCCATTTATAGTTGCAAGTTCACCTTTGGGTTGAAAAATATAAGAACTACCCTGCTTTTCCGGAGCCACCGGACTCGTAATGCTGAAATCTTTGCTTCCATCTCCTACGACAATAAAATCGCCAGTTCCGCCTTCTATCACCTGACATTCGATGGAGTGCATCCAGATTCCATCTGATGCACCATCTTCTCCCACAGAATGCAAGAGAATTCCAGAATCTCGAGCATTTTCCAATCTGGGAGCAAAGGTTTTTCCGCCCCATTTGAACTCAACAATGAGCAGATAATTCTCAAATTCCCCATTGGAAGTGATACCTCCCCACTCCTCACCAGAAATCCGGATCATCCCATCCTGGACAGTGAAGATATTTTTTGGATCAATGTCACGTCCCCGGTTTTGCACAAACGTGTACCAGCCATCGAGATTTTTACCATTAAATAGGTTGACTTTATTTTTGATGCCGGATTTTGATTGGCTTTGGGAAAAAGCTACCGAAGTCACTATCAACAAAAGCGATAAAAGGATAACATTTTTCATTCGGGATTTTGGGTTTGAAAGTAAAGGTTGATTACAGGATTGTCTTCGCGTAATTTTTTTATTCATAGTTTCTATTCAAGCTAGGCCAGCTAGCGCGTAGGCCAGCTAGCGCGCGCGTGTCGCGCGTGCTTCCAATTTCATATTTACAAGTAATCAATATCCAAAACTCCCCTTCCCCCTGAATAATCAATAGCGCTACTATATTTCCAACAATGCGCTTCAAAAACTAATCCGGCCTCAACCGGATTCATATGGATATATTCAACTTTTTGCGAAATTACATCTGGACTCCAAAGTTCTATAGGATGATTTCCAGCCTGCCAAAATTTACCGTTTTTCACATTGCTTGATTCCAAAGCTGCTTTTTCAAACATTAAAACAAGCCAATCCTTCCTGCTTTCATGCGGATTTTGTATTACTGCCAATTGAATTCTTTTTGAAGTAAATTCTTTAAACTTTCCCATAATTAATTCAGGTTTGTACCCCTGAACTCTAATCACCAAATGAAGATGGCTAGGCATAAGACACCAGACAAAAATCTCCATTCCTAGTTGCTTCCTGCAATAATCAAGACTTTCAATAATTATCTGAGAATATTCCTCTCTTGTAAAAATATCAATCCAGTTAATAACTGAACAGGTGACAAAGTAAAGACCTTCTGGATTCTGAAATTTGGATTTGTGGCTCATAGGAAAAGTTTAAAAAGTGTAATGAATATAATTTAATAGTTGTGTATTAAATACTTGTCACGCGCCACAGGCGGGCGCCAGCAACAGTGCGGCGTGTCCCAAGCTAGCGGGCGCGTGTCGCGCGGGCTTCCGATTTAAACTGCTATTTAACCAAAATCCCACCATCAATCGTGTAAGCCGAACCGGTAATCCAAGATGCTTCATCGGAAACCAGAAATAAGGCCAGCGAAGCAATATCTTCCGGGCGACCAAGGCGCTTCATCAACGTATTATTGGCTGTTTGCTGCACGATGGAGTCAGGATCCTCAAATGCTTTGGCTGAATCCCAAATCAAAGGGGTGTCGACCGGACCTGGACAAATTGTATTCACACGGATCGTTGGGCCATAATCCAAAGCCATCTCTTTCACCAACGCAACCAAGCCTGCTTTGCTCGCACAATAGGCTGCATGATTGGGGAAACTTTTAAACGCTGCAATCGAACTATTTGCAAGGATGACTCCCTTGCCATTTTTCTGCATTTCAGGAATCGCAAACCGACTTAGATAAAATACGGAATTCAGATTGGTGCTGAAGGTTTCATTCCATTCTTCAAAGGAAATATCCGTCACCGATCCCAATCCTAACTTTCCGGCATTAGTCACGACGATGTCCAGTTTTCCAAAATTATGAATCGCCTCGCGAACGAGCGTTTCATTCACGACTATTTGAGAAATATCCCCGGAAATAAAAACTGCCTTTCCGCCCTGTTGAACTAGATTTTTTTCTAATTCCGTACCTCGAAGCTCATCACGACCGCTCAAAATCACGGAAGCTCCTTCGCTGACAAAACGCTCGGCCATGGCCTTTCCCATACCACTTGTAGCTCCGGTTATGATGGCTGTTTTTCCTTTCAATCTCATTTTTTTAGGTTTAGTGGCAAATGACTTTTTATCCTAAAGTCGTATAGTGACACGCGCAATTATCACATGCCGGAATATTTAATTTAATCTACTTCAACTTCTCGTTATCCTTATGCCGGTTCAGGTCACGGATATTCTTCTTCTCGAAGTTCTTTTTCATCGCCTCCGTAAGATCCACTCCGGTCTGATTGGCTAGGCAGATCAATACCCAAAGCACGTCCGCCATTTCATCTCCGAGGTCTCCTCCTTTGTCTGATTCTTTGAACGATTGCTCTCCATAAGTCCGAGACATGATTCGGGCAAGCTCCCCTACTTCCTCCATCAGGATGGTCATATTGGTAAGTTCGTTAAAGTAGCGCACGCCAACGGTTTTGATCCATTGATCGACTTGCGCCTGAGCTTCAGCAAGGGTAATATCTTTTTTCATAGTCTGTCTTATTCCGATTAAAATTTAAACAAGGATCTTTTCCAAAGCTAAAATCAATAAATCCAATTCTGATTTAGAATTGTAGATATGGGTCGAGACCCGAATTGCATTCACATTACTTTCAGGGACTTGTCTGATCCGAAAGCCTTCTTTTGATAGACCATTACCTATTTCTTGATAACTCATCTTCGGGGATTTGAAAGAAATCATGGCTATGCGGGATTCTTTCTCGGCAGGAGTTAAAATGGATATCCGGTCCCCTAGCCCAGCCAGACCCCGAAACAGGTATTCGTTTAGCTCTTTGACTCTTGCCGCCACTTTAGCTTTTCCGATTTGAAGATGAAATTCCGCTGCAGCGGCTACTCCTACCCATAGTGCTCGACTTTGTGTCCCGTAATCATAACGATGGGCAGTTGGATTCAATCCACGAATTACCGGTGGATCTGAGGTAATATCCCAACCATCTTCAGAATGTCCTCCTATTTGAATCGCCTGAAGTTCATCAAGCAATTCCTGCTTCACATATAAAAATCCAGTTCCAGCCGGTCCTAGTAACCACTTGTGAAAGCAACCCGCATAAAAATCACAACCCAATTCCGAAATATTCAAATCAAAAGTCCCCGCTCCATGTGCTCCATCAATTGCCGAATAAATCCCTCTTGACCTAGCAAGATCTGCTATTTCTTTTATCGGAAAAACAAGGCCTGTGGTACAGGTCACATGCGGTACCGCAATCACCCGAGTTTTGGGATTAATAAGATTTCGGACCGCTTCAAGGTTCTTTTCTTGTGTTTCCTGAGGTTTGAATGTCCGGATCACAATCCCATCTATCTTCGCCCGATTGAGCCAAGGCAGGCCATTCCCTACATGCTCGTGGGTGGTAAGAATCACTTCATCGCCTCTTTTAAGCTGAATTCCCCAAGCCATAATATTGATCCCTTCTGTGGTATTATGAGTCAGGCTAAGTTCTTCCGTTTTTACACCAAGAAATTTGGATAGAAAAGCTCGCTCCAGTTCAAAACTTCCATATTCCCCAGAATAATTGATTTCTTCCATGCAGGCATTCATTGCTTGACTCACCGCAAAGGGAGCCGGGCCAAAAGTCCCATTATTCAGGTAAACTCTTTTCCGAGTCAGCGGAAAGCTATCTCGTACCTGCTCCCAAAAATCTGATTCAGAAAGTGCTGGGTTTAACTTTCCTTTGGAAAAAGCTGAAGTAGAGTTTTCTAGCAAAACATTAGGAACAAGGATTCCCGCGCTAAGTTTTTGAAGAAATCTCCTTCGGTTTGACATGATTTGAGCTAGTATTTGAGACTGTTTTCAAAGCTATAAGCTAAGAAGAGAATTCTAATTTTCCATTCGGCCGATACTTTCAAACGAGATTCCATAAAAAAATTAGATTAAATTGAAGCCATCGATCGCCCACTATTGCTCCACCTATGAAAAACGGAATTTTTTACCTCCCCTCAATTTTGCTTTGCTTATTACTCACCATTATTCTGACCACACCCCTACTTGCCCAAGAGGCTCATACTGAATTACCAAATATCATTCTCCTCCTTGGCGATGACCACGGCTGGGACGAAACTGGCTACAACGGACATCCTTATCTAAAGACTCCAGTTTTGGATGAATTAGCAAAAACCGGAGTTCGCATGAACCACTTTTATTCCGCATCACCGGTTTGTTCGCCCACCAGAGGAAGTATTTTGACAGGCAGACATCCAAACCGCTATGGTACTTTTACTCCGGGCTTTTCGATCCGGCCAGAAGAAATCAGTATTGCGGAATTAATGCAGGCAAAAGGCTATGCGACGGCCCATTTTGGAAAGTGGCATCTTGGCCCGGTGAAAGCAGAATCTCCCACCAATCCCGGCGAGAGGGGATTTGATGAATGGCTTTCTCACGACAATTTCTTCGAAATGAACCCAGCCCTTTCACGAAATGGTGCAGATCCTGAAAT
>JBBQDY010000225.1:0-5664 GCA_038320155.1 Cytophagales bacterium | reverse complement strand
CTTTGACCTGCAATACTTGAGTTTTCAGAAGCTCTTCTTGTCAAATACGGCATCACTTTTTCTACTGGTCCATAAGGAACATATTTCACAACTCTATACCCTGCTTTGGCAAGGTTGAATGAAATATTATCACTCATTCCGTACAGTTGGGAAAAGAACACCCGATCCGAATTTGAATCTATTCCATATTGATTGATCAATTCAGTTAGCAAGAGATTGCTGTCTTCATTATGTGAGCCTGATACCAAACACACTCCATTTTCCAATGCGTATCTCAATGCTAAATCATAATCCCGATCCGTTGCAGCTTTATTAGGTTGGATAGGACTTGGATAGCCCATTTCCTCAGCTCGATCTCGTTCCTTCTCCATATAGGCTCCACGTACTGGCTTTGCTCCGAAAACGTATCCGATCTCCTTTGCTACTTCGTTTGCCTTTTTCAATCGCTCCATGGAGTCGTGGCGATACATCTGAAATGTATTGTAGACTACGCAGCGCTCTTTATTATATTTTTCCATTGCAGTATAGGCCAAGTCGTCAATGACATTTTGAAACCAAGACTCCTCAGCATCTACCAAAATCTTTAAACCCAAATCATGTGCAGCTTTGCAAAGCCGATCTACCCGAGCTTGAGTTCGCTCAAAAGCTTTTGTCTCTTCCGCATTCAACTTCTCGCCAGTTTGGATTTTCTCCATGATATGATAATCACCAAGTCCGGTAACCTTAAAAACTCCAAAAGGCATATAGTCGGTTTTTGCTGATTCTACCAGCGTCTGATAGATCTCTTCTGTAGTTCTTTCAAAGCTGTCTTCGTCTCCTTTTCCTTCGACAGAAAGATCAAGAATACTCTCTATTCCGAAGGAATTTAGCTTTTTGCAGGCTTCGATCGTCTCAGCGATTGTTTCACCTCCACAAAAATGCCCAAACATGGTATGCTTCATCAATCCTTTGATTGGAAGGCCTAATTTGAAGGAGATATTCGTCAGTGCAATCCCGAGATCCGAGATAAACTTATTGTTCAACAAGGCAAAAACCAGGTATGCTTTCCGGAGTTCTGCATCAGATTTGGAAGCAAAGGCTACTTCCATGTTTTCAAAAGAAATGTTGGATTTTACTGGCATTAGGGGCAAATAAGGTGTCAAAGATATCAAAAAAACAGCTTGCGCTTCTGATTTGTTGCGAATAATGAAAATTTGGATTTTATGATTTAATACACTTTGAACCTAAGTCACATCATTCTCCAAAGGCATTTAAAAGAACAAAAAAAGTCGTCAGAATTTAATTTCTCTTCTTTGACTACTTCCTCTATTAGAAAAAACCGTTTTTTTATTTCCAGAATTAAACAAACAAATCATCTATTAAAACAAAATTAAAATCGGTTTTGATGGTTCAATTTCAATATTTTAGATAAAAATCAACGAATGGCTGAAAAAATTATCGAATTGATACCTAAGTTGCTGAAAATTAATTTTGTTTTTAAAAAATGCCCACCTATTTTTGAAACATGTTATTTGCAGCAGCGATCTATTTTACATTCTTCTATTTTTACTTTCGAAGCCAAAATCGAATCGGAGCTGTGTATTGTCTAGCCAAAAACTAAAAGAAAATATAAACACAAAAGCCCGGTTCGAAAGACCCGGGCTTTTTTCATTTAAAGCTCAGCACCATGAAAGCACACAAACAAATTAAAGATTGGGGACTCGGATTGACCACTCCATTGATCATTGCAGGGCCTTGCTCGGCAGAGACTCCAGAGCAAATTGAGCAAATCTGTAAAGAAATGAAGGAAGCCAATATCGTCCCTCAACTTTTCAGAGCTGGAATCTGGAAACCGCGAACACGTCCGGGATCCTTCGAAGGCGTAGGTGAGGAAGGTCTAAAATGGATGGAAATCGTCCGTCATCACCTCAATATTCCAATCACCACAGAAGTGGGAAATGCCGCTCACGTGGAAATGGCCTTGAAACACAAAATAGATGTTCTTTGGGTAGGAGCTCGAACCACTGTGAATCCATTTGCAGTCCAAGAAATTGCCGAAGCACTCAAGGGAGTTGATATTCCAGTGATGGTGAAAAACCCAATGAACCCTGATCTTGATCTTTGGATCGGTGCGTTGGAGCGATTCCATGCAGTTGGAATTGATAAACTCGCGGCCATTCATAGAGGTTTTTCAGACGCATACGACAAGCGATTCAGAAACAAGCCAAACTGGTCTATGCCTATTCACCTCAAGCGGATGTGGACAGGAATGGAAGTCATCAATGATCCTTCGCATATCGTAGGAAAGCGAGATGGCCTACTGGAAGTGGCTCAGCGTGCGATGAACTTTGGCTTGGATGGGTTGATGATTGAGACGCATCATGATCCTGACCAAGCTTGGTCCGATGCAAAACAGCAGGTAACTCCAGCGGCTTTGAAAGAAATGATCAATGCGATCGACTTCAAAGAGCCATTGGAAAGCATGAAGCCAGATGAGCGTCTGCAAGATTTGCGAAGAGCCGTAGATCACATGGATGATCAGTTGCTCGATATCCTTCAGGAGCGATTTGCAATAATAGACCAGATCGGATCTCACAAGAGGGAGCATCATCTATCTGTGTTCCAATCTGACCGATGGAAAGATGTGATGGAAAGCAGAACTCAAAAGGGAATCAATAAGCATCTGAGCGAAAAATTCATGAAGGAGTTACTTTATTGCATTCACGAGGAATCTGTGAAGCGTCAGGAGCGACAACTTCGCGAAGCTGCACCTATTAAAAAATAATTTCATTGTACTGAGCCAGATACCTGCAAAGGAGGAATGTTTATTTCTCCTTTGCTTCTTTTAAATTAAATTCGCTCTTCGCACACGCTTTTCTCCGGTGAATCCAATCCTCTTTTCAGACCATCCTCAGCAAGATCTTCAAGCGCTTTTAGCCAATTTGGCCTATTCCAAAATCTTCATTTTGGTAGACTCCAATACGCAAATTCATTGCCTCCCAATTCTTTTTCCTGAATTGAAAAAAGAGATTCTTTATTTCATGATCAGTCCAGGTGAGAAAAATAAAACCATTGCAACTTGCCTGGAAATATGGGCAGCAATGACCGAAGCCCAATTGGACCGAAAGGCAATCGTGCTAAATCTTGGCGGTGGAGTTTTGGGAGATATGGGAGGATTTTGCGCCAGCATTTACAAGCGGGGAATCCGATTTGTCAATATCCCAACCACCTTACTTTCTCAGGTAGATGCGAGTGTTGGTGGTAAATTAGGAGTCGATTTTCAAGGATTAAAAAATCATCTAGGCGTATTCAACGAACCTGAAGCTGTACTCATCGCTCCAAAATTTCTGGAAACACTCCCCGATCAAGAACTTCGATCAGGTTTTGCAGAAATTATCAAGCATGGCTTGATTCAGGACAAAGCTTACTTCGAAAGTTTGAACATTCAGAATTGGAAGCAGTCTGATTGGAAAAAATTGATTCAGCATTCTGTTGCGATCAAAACAAAAGTCGTGACTGAAGACCCAAAAGAGTCTGGCTTGCGAAAAATCCTGAATTTTGGACATACCATCGGGCATGCGTTTGAAACCTATTATTTGGATGGAGATAAACATTTGCTCCACGGTGAGGCAATAGCTGTAGGGATGATCTGTGAGGCTTGGCTTTCTCATCAAAAACTAGGACTTTCCTCCGCTGAATTAAATCAAATAAGCCGCACGTTTTTGGCAGTTTATGGAAAAATTGAAATTGAGGAAAAAGAAATTATCCCAGTTTTGGATCTCTGTATTCAAGACAAAAAAAATGAAGGAGATACGTTAATGTTTTCGCTGCTGAATTCAATTGGAGAGTGCACTTATAATGTCTCTGTCTCGAGATCAGAAATCAGAGATTCGATCAGCTACTATCAGAATCTTTCCATCGCTAAAACTTAAATTTTGAAAATCGATACTATGGAAATCCTTCGCCTTGCGCAGCAATCCAACTTTGAATCTGTCACCATCCCATTACCCTCCTCCAAAAGCGAATCGAACCGTGTATTGGTAATCGATGCGTTGACCAAAGGTGAAAACCGGATCTCAAACCTAGCTGAGGCTCGCGATACGCAGACGATGATCGGCCTGTTAGAAAAGAATCCACCGGTATATGATGTATTGGATGCAGGAACTACGATGCGCTTTTTGACTGCTTTTGCATCCATTACCCAGCAAAATAAGGTCATGACTGGGACACCCAGAATGTGCCAGCGACCAATAGGAATCCTGGTAGATGCACTTCGTGAAATTGGTGCTGAAATCCATTACCTGAATTTGGAAGGCTATCCACCTTTGGCTATTCATGGATTGAAAGAACAGACCAATAACCAGATTAAGATTCGCGGTGACGTCTCTAGTCAATACATTTCAGCCATGCTGATGATCGCTCCCCTACTTCCAAAAGGACTTGAGCTCGAATTGGAAGGAAAAGTTGGCAGTAGAACCTACATCGAAATGACCTTGGAATTGATGGCACAATTCGGTGTAAAATACACTTGGGAAGAGAATAAAATCACCATCGCCAATCAAGAATATACCCCGACATCCTTTGCTGTTGAAAGTGATTGGTCAGGTGCCAGTTATTGGTTCAGCCTTTTGGCTTGCGCAGATTCGGGGACTTTTTTCTTGGAAGGACTGAAAGAAAATAGCCTTCAGGGCGATTCTAAAATCGTGGAGATCATAGATCATCTCGGCATCAAATCCACCTTCAAGGACGGAGGAGTTCTCCTTCAAAAGAAGAAAGTGGCGGGCCTTGAGAAATGGGATTTTACTCATTGTCCTGATCTAGCTCAAACCGTAGCGGTGACTTGTGCGATCTTGGGTCAAAACTCGATTTTCACCGGACTGGAAAGTCTTCGAATCAAAGAGACCGATCGAATCCATGCCCTGCAACAGGAATTATCCAAATTCAACGCGCAATTAAAAGAAATCGAACCGGATGTTTTTCAGGTGATCCCCTCGGTGACAATGCCAAATCAAGTTCGGATTCATACCTATGAAGATCACCGGATGGCAATGGCATTTATGCCTTTGGCTACCAAAACTGAAGTGCTTTTTGAAGATCCATCGGTAGTCAACAAATCCTATCCGAGCTTTTGGAAGCACTGCAATCTGGCCGGAATCTCAACTGAGAAGCTGTCATGACCTCACTAAAAATAGCGATTCAGGGAATCCCTGGCTCATTTCATCATCAAGTCGGGCTGCGATACTTTGGACATGATGCAGAAATCTTGGCTTTCAATAGTTTTGAACTAGTGGCTAAAGCCGTGGCAACTGGTGCCGCAAAGTTTGGAGTGATGGCCATTGAAAATTCCATAGCAGGGGCTATTCTGCCTAATTATGAGTTGATTGACCGCTACGAATTAAGTATCAGAGACGAATATTATTTATCCATTGCTCATCAATTTATGGCTTTGCCTGGGCAAAAAATAGAGGACATCAACTTGGTAGCCTCCCACCCGATGGCGTTGCTCCAATGCAAAACTTTCTTAGCAAACTATCCACACATTAGTCAAAAGGATGATATCGATACTGCGACAGTGGCACAGCGAATTTCGGCGCAAAATCTAAAAGGGGTCGCAGCCATTGCAAGTGAGATTGCGGCTGAGATTTATGGATTGGAGATTTTGGATAAAGACATTCAGACTGTCAA
>JBBQDY010000224.1:0-5764 GCA_038320155.1 Cytophagales bacterium | reverse complement strand
TCAATATCATAGCCATAGGCGATGCTATTGAGGTAGCGATGTATCTTGATGCGTTCCTGCCAAGTAAGCTTCTGATGTTCTTTGCCATAAATGACAGGTTCAGATGCACTGCGAGCTTCAAAAGCAGTTCGGTCAAGTTTGTATTTTTTAGGGTTTTCTGACATATCATATTAGGTGTAAACTCAATTTAGAAAAATGAAAGAACAATTCATTCCTGATTTTGGATCTCTGGTCTTCCAATCCCTATTCTACCAATCTCCAATCTCTTTTCGCTTAACCTCTAATTCGCTCTCTTAAAAGTGGGAGGCAACATCGGGCACCCGACATCCCCCATCCAACAATTTTAGAACTTCACCCCAAATCGTTCACCCAGCTCATTTAAATCTTTCACCACTGAATCCAATAAAGGAATTCCTTCCTTCATTCGAATTCCTTCCAATTCCCGCTCTGGGTCGCCAGGGATCAATACTCTTTCATTACCGGGAGTTGGTTTGGCAGCTCGGAACCGGCTGATCCAATTGTCCATGTGGAATTTGAATTCTTCTGCGGGGCGAAAGGCATCCACGCGCATCGCTCCAAAAAAGTGGCCGATTCCTTCTCCCACAGGATTAGGATCCGGTTCTAGAAACGCCACAAACGGTGGTACCCAAGGCCCATAATTGGCTCCTGAAAGTACCGCTGAAAAGATATCGACGATCGATCCTAGCGCGTAGCCTTTGTGCGAACCGTGTTCCCGATCTCCGCCTAACGGCAATAAGGCGCCGCCGTCTTTGACACCATCTGCAGAGTTAGTTGGATTTCCGATTTTGTCTTGGACCCAACCAGAAGGCGTATCCATTCCTTTGCGTTGGAGAATTTCCAATTTGCCATTGGCAGCTGTAGTTGTGGCCAAGTCAGCTACAAAAGGTGGCTGATCTTTAGCAGGGATGGCCACAGCGATCGGGTTTGTACCAAGCAGTCTTTCTTGTGAAAAAGTTGGTGCAACCAATGGGCTGGCGTTCGTCATGGAAATCCCGATCATATCATGTTCCAAGGCCATCATAGCATGGTAGCCTGCAATGCCATAGTGATTCGAATGCCTTACTGAAACCCAACCTGTGCCTGCGATTTTAGCTTTTTCGATGGCCACTTGCATTGCAAAAGGTGCAACTACCAAACCTAATCCGCCATCTCCATCCACTACTGCGGTGGAAGGGGTCTCATGTACCACTCGGATATTCGGTGTGGCATTGATCCGACCTTTTTCCCAAAGGCGAACGTAGCCCGAGAGACGAGCAACACCATGCGAATCTACGCCACGAAGATCCGCTGAAAGTAAAACTTCTGTTGCAGTCTTTGCCTGATCTTTGGGACAACCGATCTTGCAAAGCATCTGAAAAGTAAATTGGTGGAGTTGGTCGTAGGAGTAGTTCATTGAGCAAAAGAAAAGGCCAAAATGATTAGATTTTGGCCAAAGATAAGCAATTGAATTTTTTGAAAAAGAGAAAATCAGGCAGTTTGCTCCGCGATCAAAAGCCTTGAAATAGCACCTTCTTTGAGCGCATAATGAGAGCAAGTGATGGAGCGGATTGGTATTAATTGCAAAATAAAGTCGATTAGCGTAGCCGCAACCACGATCATATCTGCTCGCATGGGAATCATACCTGGAATAGCCATTCGCTCCGCATGATTTTTGGAAAGCAGGTCAAGATATATTCTATTAAAATCATCGATTGGCAGCTCAAAAACATGTTGGCCGGTCAATTTACATTGAAGCATAGATTCAAAATACATGTCAGTCAACGTGTCAAAGGTTCCAGAAGCTCCTACCAAGCCGGATGGCTTGAAAGTTTCAATGGCTTTAAGCAGTGGATGGAGTTTTTCTCTCAAATAGGCCTTTATATTTCCTACCTCTTTTGGAAGAATAGGGTCATGATGATGAAACAAGTCCATCAGGCGCTGTCCACCAATCTCAAAACTCTCCTTATAGTACACCACTTGAGAAGTGCCAATAATAAATTCGACAGATCCTCCTCCAATATCCATCATCAGCTCTACTTGACCATTGAGCGATCCAGATAGTTTGATGCCTTCATAGATCAGTTGTGCTTCTTGCTCTCCTGAAATGACATTGATCTCGATTCCAATTTCTGATTTTACGGTTTGGACAAAATCTTCCCCGTTTTTTGCATTTCGAACGGCACTCGTAGCAAAAGCAAATGTGTGAGTGATGCCCTCGCCTTCTATGAGATTTTTGAAATGGCGAAGGGTGTGCATCGCTCTTTTAAGGGCTTCCGGGGCTAAAAAATCTTGGTTGATTCCGCCTTGACCGATTTTCACAGGGATTTTTTCCTTGTAAATCGTCTTAAAACTCGCTCCGTTTATTTCCACCAATAACAAATGAAATGTATTGGTACCCATGTCAATCACCGCTGCCTTTCGCGTACTCATAATTATGCCAAAATTTTTGGATGGGCGAAGATAGAAAGTTTATTGAATTTCAGCGGATTAATAAAATGTGAAAAAATAGCGAAGTTTGTCAAGTACACATAACAGATTCTAATCAGTTGCAATTGCCAAACCACTTGCAAGGATTTATTTTCTCCCCATCCAAAGGCTGTTATATTTGAAACTGATAAAAAACTTTTCCATGACAGAACAGCATAAACCCGATTTGACATTGACTTCAAACCAGCAGAAACTTGAGATTTTAAAAAGAAAAAATGCAGAAGCGCTTCTTGGTGGAGGTCAGTCTCGGATCGACTCACAGCATAAAAAAGGGAAACTCACCGCCAGAGAGCGAGTGGATTTACTGCTTGATGAGGGGACTTTTCAAGAGGTTGATAAATTTGTAATGCACCGAACCAAAGATTTTGGTTTGGATAAAGAACACTACCTCGGAGATGGAGTGGTCACTGGATATGGTGAAGTCAATGGGCGATTAGTCTATGTTTTTTCGCAGGATTTCACTGTTTTTGGAGGTTCCCTTTCTGAGACTAATGCAGAGAAAATCTGTAAAATCATGGATATGGCGATGAAAAATGGCGCTCCAGTGATTGGCTTGAATGACTCTGGGGGAGCACGAATCCAAGAAGGCGTCAATTCTCTCGGTGGCTACGCAGATATTTTCTACCGAAATACCAGAGCTTCTGGAGTGATACCGCAGATTTCAGCCATTATGGGTCCATGCGCTGGTGGGGCAGTTTATTCTCCGGCGATTACTGACTTCATATTTATGGTGGAGAATACTTCTTACATGTTTGTGACTGGACCCAATGTCGTGAAGACAGTGACGCAGGAAAATGTGACAGCCGAAGAATTAGGAGGTGCATCTGCTCACAGCACTAAAAGCGGAGTGACTCATTTTTCATGCGCAAATGAATTAACCTGCATTCAGCATATCAAACAAACGCTTAGCTATCTGCCTCAAAATTGTGAGGAAATCGCACCTGTTTATGCGTATGAGATTGAAGGGGATGAGATTCGCAAAGGGCTTGATTCACTAATTCCAGAAAACCCAAATCATCCTTATGACATTCGGGACGCGATTAATGGGATTGTCGATGAGGAGTCATTCTTGGAAGTTCATGAAAACTATGCGGATAATATTGTGGTGGGATTTGCCAGAATCGCAGGAAGAAGTATCGGTGTAGTCGGAAATCAGCCTCAATCTATGGCTGGAGTCTTAGACAATCATGCCTCTATTAAGGCTGCTCGCTTCGTCCGAACCTGTGATAGTTTCAATGTGCCTTTGCTCGTCTTGGTGGATGTGCCGGGCTTTCTTCCTGGAACAGATCAAGAATGGAATGGCATTATTACGAATGGTGCCAAATTATTGTATGCTTTCTGTGAAGCAACAGTGCCCCGGATTACTGTGATTACCAGAAAAGCTTATGGCGGCGCTTACGATGTAATGAATTCCAAGCATATCGGTGCTGACTTGAATTTTGCTTGGCCAACAGCAGAGATTGCGGTGATGGGTGCGAAGGGAGCATCGGAGATTATTTTCAAAAAAGAAATCTCCGAAGCTGCTGATCCAGAAGCAAAGCTTCAGGAGAAAGTCGATGAATACACAGCCAAATTTGCCAATCCTTATCGTGCTGCACATCGTGGCTTTATTGATGAAGTCATTTTGCCCTCAGAGACTCGAATGAAATTAATCAAGGCATTCAAAATGCTCGAAAATAAAGTGGACAAGATTCCGAAAAAGAAACATGGGAATATACCATTGTAATCGTCGAAAGGCAGATTCTCCAGTCATCCCCAATTGCAATCAAATTCGAAACAATGAATTTAATTTATTTACCTAAATAATAAAGTGCCTTGGACTATGGTCCGTGGAATATTGATCAAAATTATGAGCGAAAAGATAAAACAAGACGCAGAAACCTTTCTAAAAAAATACCTAAACAACGCTTCTCCCACCGGATTCGAGGCCTTCGGACAACAGATTTGGTTAGATTACCTTAAACCATTTGTTGACACTTATTTCACTGACAATTATGGAACAGCAGTAGGGGTAATCAACCCAGAGGCTGAATTTAGATTTGTTATCGAAGCCCATGCGGATGAAATCAGCTGGTTTATAAATTACATTAAAGATGACGGCTACATCTATGTGCGTCGCAATGGTGGATCAGATCACATGATTGCGCCTTCCATGAGGGTGAATATCCATACCGATAAAGGTGTGCTTCCAGGAGTTTTTGGCTGGCCGGCAATTCACGTAAGAAAAGAAGGTAAGGAAGAAGCTCCCACCTTGGATAATATTTTCATAGATGTCGGTGCTCGATCCAAAGCCGAAGTAGAAGAAATGGGGATTCATGTAGGCTGTGTGATCACATTTCAAGATGAATTAACAGAGCTGAATGGTAAATTTTATTCAGGCCGCGCACTTGACAATCGAATCGGAGGCTTTATGATTTCACAGGTAGCTCGCCGAATCAAAGAATCCGGTAAAAAATTACCTTTTGGGTTATATATAGTTAATGCAGTCCAAGAAGAAATCGGACTGAGAGGCGCAGAAATGATCGCTGAAAGGATCAAGCCTAACGTAGCTATCATCACTGATGTATGTCATGATACCACTGCACCAATGTACAGCAAAATTGCAAGCGGAGATCAAACTGCTGGCAAGGGGCCAGTCTTGACCTATGGAGCATCAGTGCATAAAAAACTGTTGGATATGATCATTGCTACAGCAAAGAGAAAGGGTATTCCATTTCAGCGATCTGCAGCTTCTCGAAGTACCGGGACAGATACGGATGCTTTTGCATATTCTAATGGAGGGGTGCCGTCCGCTTTGATTTCATTGCCTTTAAAATACATGCATACCACGGTAGAAACTGCCAGTAAAGACGATATCGAGCAGGTTATCAATTTGATGGTTGAGTTTATCATGGAATTTGATCCCAGCTTTGATTTCAGATATATAAAATAAATCAACAGACTCCAGGCCATGGCTGATAGCATAATCGACTTTGACCTGGAGCAAATTGAATTTGAATATGAATTATACTGATCATCTCAACCGTTCCATTTCTATTCCGTCCATTCCCAGGCGAATCATTTCTCTGGTTCCCTCCCAAACAGAATTATTGGTAGACTTAGGGCTGGAGGATCGGATCGTAGGGGTGACCAAGTTTTGTGTTCATCCTAAATCCCTTCGAAAGGAAAAGACTATAGTAGGAGGGACAAAAAACTACCGTTTGGAGTTGATTGATCAATTAAAGCCTGATTTGATTATTGGGAATAAAGAGGAAAATGATCAAGCTGGGATTGAAAT
>JBBQDY010000223.1:0-5772 GCA_038320155.1 Cytophagales bacterium | reverse complement strand
TCACGACTTTCGGGGATAATCAAACTCAAAACAAAACCGACAAGAGGTATCCCTATCATCAGTTGGATGAAGAATGTTAATTCCATTAGATTGAATCGATTAAGTAAACAGGCATATTTCCGGCTTCGTCCTTCAGTTTATCCTGAAGATGATCAATGTGATCGATGCTGCTCAATGGCTTGTAGTTCACAAACTCCCCATCTTTGTAGTGCAAAAACTGCTTGGTTACAGGTTCGATCACTACGAAGTGGACCCAATAATTCTTCACCCATTCGTAGGTGGCAGAATTAGCCAAGAACACTTCCATCACCACTTCAGGAAAGTGCTCTACGATCAGCATCAAGCGAATAGGATCATGGATTTCTACCATTTGGTATGGCAATCCAGTCCTCAAATCCCCATCTGCGCCATTGGCTACCCCGATTAGTCCCACTACATTATGAGGCAACTTGGTGCCCGCGCCCAATCGGTCGTTATCCATTCTGGAGAAATAGTATTCCAGATTGATGCCGCCACAGACCGGAGCCGCAGCTCCAAGAATCTTGGTTAGGGCTTTTCCAGCAGGATCCTTTCGATAGTCATAAGAATTCAAGAATGCACGACGATCTAGAAACAGTCCTTTGATAGTTGATTTTCTGGAAACAATACAGAGACTATTTGTCGCATGATTGTACTCAGGTCTTGGTTCGAAAAGTGAAAATGCCCGCTTTTTAACTGCTGCATGAATTGAGCCCACAGATTGAGCTTTCGAAAGTGTCGCAAATCTTCTGGATCGCTCCATAGAATTCGCATCCAATGCCTCAGCGAATAGTCCTACGTTCTTATGATGTGAGCGCAAATTTGCTTCTGATAAAACCTCAAGATCATAGTATTCGATCTCATCCTTAGTCGTATCATGAAGCGCTCCTACAAATTGAGCTGACACAGGAATCTCGATGCCACGGGAAGCTAAAATCTCCCGAACCCGAGAATCATTTGCCATGTGAGCTGCCACTCGAGCATTCACTGAACCCGGCCTACCACAGCATGCGCCACAATCATAACCTGCATAATGCGTATTGTTGATGCTGGAAGCGCCATGACCGATTAGGTATACCAAAGGGGAAAAACCCGAAATTAAGCCGATGGAACGAAGTAAACTTTCGATTCGGTCGGCCATTTCCTCGATTTTGAATCCGATCTGAAGCTCCCCTTCAAATTCTCCTTTGTGCTCAATAGTCAATGATCCATTTGGATCCATGTGCTTAAAAGAAGAAACTTCCAGCGCTGAGCTGGATGGACTGAAGATGTTTTTTACCAGATGTAAAGCTGACCAAAAACCAATTGTCTGTGCACTGACCCAGCCTCTGACTAAAGAGTGGCTATTTTGATTGAAATGAACGTCTTTTTGGAGCTTTTTATGAGAAGCTGTTTCCTTAATCAAGTATTTTGGGAAAACTGGAGCAGGACAAACTTTCGTATGGAATTTCCCGAATTCAGGTTGGAAGTAAAATTCCACGCTGAAGAATCCCGGCGTACCGAAAGT
Source organism: Cytophagales bacterium (assembly GCA_038320155.1). Lineage (GTDB taxonomy): Bacteria > Bacteroidota > Bacteroidia > Cytophagales > Cyclobacteriaceae > Algoriphagus. The sequence continues at coordinate 4,247 of JBBQDY010000223.1, read as the reverse complement.
GGCGCAAGTTGGTTCAATGAATTCCAAATACCTCCGCATCGAACATTCCCGGTCATCAATGCAGAACATTGCCTGAAAGCTGGGAATCTCTTTAGACTCAGCTACTGGCTTCACATGGCTGATTCCTGCTAAGACTTCATCGTAATAGCTCCATTCGTAAGCTTCCTGAAAGCATTGTAAAATCAAATCTTGCTCTTCGATAAGGCTATTCTCGAATAATTGGGAAGTCTCATGGGGAAAGCGAACTCCGATTGGAATCCAGTTTTCACCAAACTTCTGATCCAAAGCATCGATTTCCAGAAGACATTCAAAGATCAACAAGTCCTCAAATTTGATCGGTCGGCGATCCAAGAGTGAGCTAGGCTGGTCTTCCAAAACGGCGACCATTCCCGACCAACCCGGATGGGCGAATTGCTGGTCAAAAAGGTACCAACCATATGCTTCTTCACGACCAACCAAGATTTCTAATAGTTGTGTCAGGTTAAGCTTTGGATTTGCAATCAGTTTTTTAGCTCGCTTTCCTTTGAAAATGGATGAATAACTAGCTTGATTGATTTGCCTAATTGCGTCTAGAAAACCTGTTGATTCAATTGGAAAAGACCAGATAGAAATCCCCTGATCCAGGTAAGCAGCTAGTAATCTAAAGAGAAATGGGTGGATGCTTTTGTCCAAATTGATATGGTAATCCACTTTCCAATGGGCTCTAAATGAGCCAACCTTCGGATAGGTCTGCTGTATGGCGGGAGAATCTAGGATTTTCACTGCCCAATGATTGGCTTCATTTTCGCCGAAGTGATTTTGGACAACTTGCTGTAAAATTTCACCTTTAATTTTCTTCTCCCGATAGAGAGTTTGGTATTCGGCGATTGACAGATAACCTTTGAAGCCAAATTGGGTATTGGCTTGTTTCAGTGCCTGATGAAATGGTAAATGTTGAAACGCATGTAGCGTATTATGATGGACAAAGTCCTTCAAAGGCGCTTGGCTTGGAAGATAATGCCTGATTTCATGCAGGATCTCATCCAAATCATAAGCATGCGAATGCTTAGATTGATTCATAAAGTTATGCTCAAATAGTGGAAGAAAGCTTCTAGAGAAGCGATAAGGACATCAACCAAAAGGTTGATTTCAGGCTTTTAGAGCCGAAAAAAATTCAGACTAATTCTGACTTCCAGCAGCCAAAAAGATCATAGAAGTGAATGCCACCCTGTTTGGCTTTTGACGAGAAAAATGAGGTCTGCCAATCCGTAAAGTCCTTTTTGGAATCAGAAAATGTGGCAGTTTCTACATAATAAAGGAGCGGTAGATCTTCCGTTTCACTTTTTTCTTCCTGCTCCTGATTCTCTATCAGTAGGAGCTCAATGGAAGAGTCCTCGAGCGGTATTGGGTGAAGCTGGCTATCATAAATCCCCGAGGAAATTTGTGCCTGCTCTTGGGTTGCCAGTGACTCAAGTGTATCGCTAGCCCCAATTCCCAAAAAGAAGAGAGATCTAAAAGCAAATAGGATTACACTTAAGAGTATCGGCATTTTATTTTAAAACGTCGAAAGGTAATCTTTTTTTAAGACTTCAACAAAAAGGAGAATAAATTTTAAATTTGATAGAAATCACTTCATTTTGTTAAGGATATGGAATCATGGTCAACTGTTGATTGCAAATACTTAAATGAAAATTAATTTTGCTCCAAGCTGATTTTCACAAAAAAATAGCTATTAATACTACTTTCTTATATTTTCTCCTCTGTCACGTTTCTATATTTTTTTACAGCTATTACAAATTTATACACAGCTATGGTGAGCAAGATGAAGCTAGAATATGGTAATAGCTTTCTTCTAGACTCTCAAAATAAAGGAGCATCTCTATTAGCAATGAGAGAAAAAGCCACATAATCCCACAACCGAATTCACCTATTATCTTATTTTTTTTCGCCTTTAGTTCATAATTTTTTTTAATAGTATTTATTTTCTGATTCAAAACTGTTTATGTTCAAAAGCGGCTACTTATAATTGCAAGATTTTTTTACTCAGCACAAAAATGATTAATGGTAAAATCGCAAACTGCAAAACCGGAGAAAGACCTACTTCAACAAAAGGAATTAACGGCATAGCATCCGCATACGACCAATTGCCACGCCATGTGTGCAACATCTCTGCGAAAACAGCACCCACACCTCCAACCAGTATCAGTAGTAAATATCTACTAAGTCTTAAAGGCATAATCCAGAATGCATTATTGTAAATAAGCCCAAACGCAAAGAGAAGAACCAAAACCATAAACATATCGGCTATTGATGCCAGCGCACAGAAAGAAATATGTTCCAAATCATATTGGTAGCCTTCATATAAAGGTCCTTGAGCTACTTCCCACGCAAAGTTCAGCACAAATGCTGCAACAGCTATGGTAACTATGAAATGCTGATAACTTCGCTTGTCTCCTGTCTTTCTAAGGAAATGGACATATCCCATAACTATCAAGGTTAAAGCAATAGTAGGCACAACAATAATTCCAAGGCTTAGCTTATCCATTAGGTTAAATTATTATATGCGTATCCTCATAGGTGCAATTTCCAGTTAAAAACGAAATCTTGATTCGGGAGGGATTTTAGGAAGCAAATCAATTTTAAATTTCGCTACGTGCAAGTAAGCGACTACATTAAATTTTTAGGGAGTATCCCATTAAGTGTGTAAGTGTAGGAAAGTTATTCTGGAATTTTTCGGCCCATTCAAAGGCCTGGAAAAATTACGGAAATAACTTTTCGGGCTAACTTTACACATTTAAAGCTATGAAAAAAGAAGACGTATTGAGCGAGGAATTCCTCAAACAGTTCAAAACAGGCGAAGAGTTATACTCTTTCCTCAGTCAAATCCAGAAACGAGGCATCGAGCAGATTCTGGAAGGTGAACTCGATTCCCATCTGGGATATGACAAGCATCAGGACGCTGCGGGTGGCAATTTCCGAAACGGTCACAGCAAGAAAAAGATCAAAAACCAGTTTGGCATGTCCGAGATTCAAGTGCCACGGGACAGGGATTCATCCTTTGCTCCGGCGCTGGTGCCTAAGCGCAAGAATATGGCTCAGGGAGTAGAGCATATCATTATCTCGCTGTATGCCAAAGGAATGAGCGTAAGTGATATCGAAGAGCAGATCCGTGAACTTTACAATTTTGAACTGTCCACTTCAGCTATATCCAGAATTACCGAGCGTGTTTCACAAGACATTGCCTTGTGGCAAAACAGACCGTTGGAGCAGGTTTATTGCATCGTCTGGATGGATGGCATCAGCTTCAAGGTAAGAGACAACTCCAGAGTAATAGATAAAACCGTTTACATCGCCATTGGCCTTCGCACCGACGGTAAAAAGGAAGTTCTGGGACTCTGGCTGGGAAAGAACGAATCGGCAGCCTTCTGGCTGGGTGTCTTGACCGACTTGAGAACAAGGGGAGTAGAAGATATTCTGATCACATCAACGGACAACCTAAAAGGTTTTACCGAGGCGATACGCTCTGTCTTTCCTGAATCCACAAAGCAAATCTGCATAGTCCATCAGATCAGAAATGCTTGCCGTTATGTGGTATGGAAAGACCGAAAGGCATTTGCGGCAGATATGAAAGCAATCTATACTGCACCCAACAGAGAGGCCGCAGCGCTCGCCTTGGATCATCTCGAAGCAGTCTGGGGTAAGAAATATGGCTATGCAATCACCAGCTGGCGCAACAACTGGGAGGAGCTAATTGCATTCCTGGCATTCCCCCCAGAAATCAGAAAGATCATTTATACCACAAATATCATCGAAAACCTGAACGGAAAGATCAGAAAATACACTAAAAACAAGCTCTCCTTTCCAACTGACGATGCGGTCATGAAATCAGTATTCCTGGCAGTAAATGAAGCAACTAAAAAGTGGACCATGCCAATACGAGACTGGGGAGTCATCTTAAACCAATTTATGATTATGTTTGAAAATCGAATAAAATTCTAACCAACCCAAAAATTCATTTACACACTTTTCGGGATAGTGTCCAAAAACCGTTTTGATTAGTTCTTATTTTTATGGAATCAATCATGAGGTGATGTACCAAGACTATTTAGTGGATATTATTTTGCCAGCCTATGCTTTGGAAGGAGAAAAAGAAATAGAAACAGGGCGCATTGGAGTGATCAAAATCGAAGATAATCCCATTATCATGTTAATGAAATTGAAAGAGTAAATAAAAAAGTCTCCACTCTTCATTAAAAGAGCAGAGACTA
>JBBQDY010000222.1:0-5790 GCA_038320155.1 Cytophagales bacterium | reverse complement strand
TCAGTGCATGCGGTACTTCCAACCGTGGAAATCATCCCAACAGGAGGAGTGGAGCCGAATGCGTCAAGTATTAAGGAATGGTTTGATGCCGGTGTGCTTTGCGTAGGAATGGGTTCTCAGCTTTTCAAAAAAGAGCTTATTTCTAAAGGCGCGTACTCAGAAATCAGAGAGACGATAAAAGAGGCCTTAGCAATAATTAGTGCTATCAAAAAATAAGAGAGGCTCCAATCGGAGCCTCTTTCTAGGTTTGAAAGCAATTATAAATCTGGTTGCGGAGTAGTTCTCAAATAAGGCTTGATCACTTTGTGTCCTTTAGGAAATTTTGAGGGGATATCTTCATTCTTAATCGATGGAGAAATCACCACATCTTCTCCTTGTTGCCAATTGGCGGGAGTTGCTACTGAGTAGTTTGCAGTTAACTGAAGTGAATCGATGACTCGCAATAACTCGTCGAAATTTCTTCCGGTGCTGGCAGGGTAGGTGATGATCAATTTTATTTTCTTGTCATTTCCGATTACGAATACAGATCGAACAGTAAAGTTTTCATTGGAATTTGGATGAATCATGTCGTAGAGGTCAGATACCTTTCGATCTTCATCTGCAATGATTGGGAAATTCACTTCCGTTCCTTGAGTTTCATTGATATCCGAAATCCAACCCTTATGGCTCTCTAAACCATCCACGCTTAGTGCCATCACCTTTGTATTGCGCTTTTCAAATTCGTTCTTAAGTTTTGCTACCGTCCCCAATTCAGTAGTGCAAACTGGTGTGTAATCTCCTGGATGAGAAAAAAGAATTCCCCAACTGTCTCCTAAGTATTCGTAAAAATCAATGTTCCCCATTGATGTTTCAGCTTGAAAGTTTGGCGCTAAATCGCCTAGTCGTAATGCCATACTAATTTTGGTTAAAAGTCTATAGAATAAGTAGACAAAAGATACGAAGCAATTGTTCCGTCTGGCACCTTTTTTCAAAATTTAACACGCTTCTTATGCGAAAAAATTTGAAAAAGATAGGTTGATTTAGTGCTTGGTAAAACGGCTCAATTGTGTTTTATTCGCAAATAACCCCTTAAAAAGCAATTTACCGATTGATGATATGAGTAAAACCGCATTGATAGTTTTTCAGAAAAATGAAATTTTAGGAAAAGTGAAAACAAGGTTGGCGGCAACGCTGGGCAATAAAGAGGCTCTAAAAATCTATCAAATTTTGATTTCTCATACCCATCAAGTGATCCTATCTGTAGCTGCGAATACGTATATATTTTTCTCCGATTTTGTTCCGGAGAAATATGAAATCCAATCTTCAGACTTTTATTTTCAAGTGCAAAATGGAAAAGACCTCGGAGATCGGATGAAGAATGCATTCGAATTCTTATTTAATAATGGATATGAACGAGTCTTGATCATTGGAACAGATTGTGCAACTTTGGAACCGATCCATATTCAAACAGCGATTGAAAAACTCGATTTGGTGGATGTCGTGATCGGACCTGCGGAGGATGGAGGATATTATTTATTGGGAATGAAAAAGCTGGTTCCAAGCCTTTTTACAGCTATGGAATGGAGTACAGAAGGTGTTTTGAAAGAAACCATCAATAGATTGACTAAAGAAGGTTTATCCCATGTTACGATAGAGACACTTTCAGACATTGATCTTGAGGAGGATTGGGATAAAGTGAAAATGAAATTTAACTAAACCTTTTTTTTGCTAATGGTTTTTTGGCCAAATAACATATGATGAAAATTTCGGAGAGGAAAGATTTAAAGAATATGGTCACAGTGTTGCTGATAGTCGTTATCACCAGCTTTCCTTGGACTGATAGCGAAGCTCAAGTGACTAAAAAATCCTATGAAATTCTTCTGGCGGGTTTTCGGATCGGAACGATGGAAGTCGAAGAAAATAAAAAGGGAAACATGATCGAATACAATCTTGAAAGCCTGGTGAGCTTTTGGTTCTTTGGCAAAATCAACGTCGATCTCAGCATTAAAACCATCTACCATGACGGCATGATGATAAGTTCTGAATCAAAGTCAATCTCCAATCGAGGTTCTTTTTACAGTAAGATCAAGTGGAATGGAAAATCCTATTTGGTAGATTCTCACACTTATAAATTTGACAATACAAAGTCAATCCCCTATTTGATCCCTTTCTCTACAGTTAAGTTTTACTTCCAGGAACCCAAAAATGGCATGACTATGATCTCTGAAACCTTTGGTCTGGCCAGCAAAATCAATGAAATAGAACCTCATATTTATCAAATCGAGGTCAATGGAAATCAGAATGATTTTTTTTATGAAAACGGGGAAATGGAAAAAGCAATGATGGAAAGTCCCATCAAAAACTATGTGATCAAGCGAATCAGATGAGGAAATCTAATTCCATATCTATCATTATTCCAACCTTAAATGAAGCCAACAACCTTCTTAGATTGATTCCTTTTTTGGCTAGTTTAGAAAAAAATATCGTCACCGAGATCATAGTTGTTGACGGAGGAAGTACAGATAATTCCATTGAGGTTGCAACAAAATTTGGCGCAACGGTAATATCAAGCCCAATTCGCTGCAGAGCTGATCAATTAAATGCCGGAGCAAAGATTGCCAAAGCATCGATCCTTTATTTCGTCCATGCAGATAGTTTTCCTGTTGAAACTCTAGCGGAGGATATTTTAGCTGCTATAGCTAGTGGTTATCGAGCAGGTTGCTTTTCCTATGAATTTGAATCTAAGCGTCCGATGCTGAAAATCAACAGTTGGTTCACCAGGTTTAATGGAATTTTCTCAGGTGGGGGTGATCAAACACTTTTTATTGAGCAGTCTTTTTTTAAGGAACTAGGCGGGTACGATCAAAAATTTACCATCATGGAAGATTTTGACCTCGTCAGACGGATTAGAAAAGTGACCCAATTCAAATTGATTAAAAAGTCGATAAAAGTATCAGACCGAAAATATCAAACTAATAGCTGGCTCACTGTTCAATGGGCAAACTTGATTGCAATGACTGCTTTTCGATTGGGAGTGGAACCCGAAAAGATAAAAACTTTATATTACAACAGATTAAAGTAGGTGCAATCCGGCATATGAATCAAGTTCAAATTAACGGAATCCAGCAGGTGGGCATTGGCGTAGCAGATGCAAAAGAAGCTTGGGCTTGGTATAGAAAAGCCTTTAAAATGGACGTTCCCATTTTTCAGGATAGTTCAGAGGCAAAATTAATGACTCGATATACTTCCGGTAAAGTAGAAAGCAGACATGCGATTTTGGCTATGAATATGCAGGGAGGAGGAGGTTTTGAAATTTGGCAGTACACTTCTAAAACTCCTTTGGCACCAAAAAATAAGTTTCAATGGACCGATTTAGGGATTTTAGCAGTAAAAATCAGGTGTAAGGATAGCCAAAAAACCTACAAACATTTGCTGTCAATCGAGGCGGATATTTTGAATAAGCCCTGTAAAAACCCCGCTGGAGATAAGCATTTTTATATAAAAGATCCCTACGGAAATATTTTCGAAATGGTGGAAAACAGCTCTTGGTTTAGTCAAAATAAAGATTTAACTGGTGGTGTACTTGGTGTGGTGATGGGTGTAAGTTCAATTGATAAAGTATTGCCGATTTATCAGAACCATTTTCAGCAATTAGAAATCTTGGCTGATGCTACTCAGGTTTGGGAGGATTTCGATTCATTAGGAGTCCTTGGTCAAGCCTTCAGAAGAGTAATCTTGCAAGGTTCATCAAAACCTAGCGGAGCAGTTGGTAAGCTACTTTGCCAGCCTCAGGTAGAATTGATCGAAACTGATCACCCATCCAGAAATATTATTTTTGAGGATCGTAATTGGGGTGATTTAGGTTTTATCCATGTCTGTTTTGACGTGAATGAAATGAGTTCACTCAAGCAAAACTTGAAGAATATTGGGGTGGATTTCACAGTAGACAGTGAAAATGAATTTGACATGGGCAGCGCTGCTGGAAGATTTGCTTATATCGAAGATCCTGATGGAACCCTCATCGAAATGGTTGAAACCTATAAAATTCCTATCCTGGAAAAAGTGGGTTGGTACCTCAACTTAAGAAATCGAAAAAACCACACCACCCTTCCCAACATTATCCTAAAAGCGTTGGCATTCAATCGGATCAAAGATTGAAGAAAGCATCAGCCAAATAACTTCCTTGCCAAATCTACCAAGCGATTTGCGTAGCCTGCTTCGTTATCGTACCATCCTACTAGTTTGATCAAATTACCTTTTGAGGAGGTCAAGGCAGTATCAATAATGCAAGAATGGGGATTTCCAATAATATCTTTAGAAACGATTGGATCATTTTCTACTTCCAGAAGGCCTTTGAATTTGCCTAAACTTGCCTTGAAAAAAGCTTCATTCACTTGCTCAGCAGTGACTGTTTGTTTTAATTCTACAATCAAATCTGTCAGCGAGCCATCAGGCACAGGCACACGCATTGCCGAAGCTTCGATTTTCCCAGCTAATCCAGGAATAACGATATCTAACGCTTTTCCGGCATTCGTAGTGGTTGGGATGATTGAATAAGCCGCAGCTCGTGCCCTTCTCAGATCGCGATGAGGCGCATCATGCAAATTCTGGTCATTGGTGTAGGAATGAACTGTTGATGCAAATCCCTTAATAATCCCAAAGTTATCTTCCAAGATATGTACCATCGGCGCTAGACAATTAGTGGTACATGAAGCATTGGAAACAATCCGCTCAGCACCCGTAAGAATAGCATCATTCACGCCCAATACAATCATTTTAATCGTTTCATCTAGGGAAGGAGCAGAAATAATCACCTTTTTTGCTCCAGCCTGAAGGTGTTTTTCAGCACCGGAGCGATCAGTAAATCTCCCAGTACATTCGATTACTAAATCAATATCTAATTCCTCCCATGGCAACCGAGTTGGATCAGAAATTCCAAAAAGTTGAATTTCTTGCTTTCCATAACTTAGAAGATTGGAATCAAGTCCAATTTTCTGGGCCGCTTTTCCATGAATTGAATCATATTTCAACAAATGAGCGATAGCGGTCGGATCCGCTAAATCATTGATGGCAACCAATTTGAACTCCGCCTTTTCTAAAATTAATTTAGCAGTATATCTGCCAATTCTCCCAAAGCCATTTATGGCCACCCGAATTTCTTTTCCTTGAAACATCACTTTAATCTAATTCTGCATCAAAAGTAGCCTTTTCATTACTATTCCCTCGAAGTAAAATTTTATATGTGTATCCTCATCAGTGCACGTATAGATTTAAAACAAGATCTTGGTTGGAATCGGATCAAATTCCCCCTTTTTCAAAGGGGGTTAGAGCCTGTCCCGAATATCGGGAGGGATTTTTCAAATCAAAACAGTAATAAATTTGGCTACATGCAGCCTTGCGGATACCCATAAATTTTATTATGATTGTACGGAATGATGCAAGTAGCCTTATTTTCTCTGATTAAAAGGACCGAAGACCCCTACCCCAAAGACAGCCGGTGATGACTGATGACCGATGTGGCGTTCATTGAGAGTTTTTAGCAAATTCTATTTTTCGTATGTCCCTTATTGGCAGAAAAGTGGATACACATAAATTTTATTCCTTTGGATCAATCGTTTAAACGCTAAACAAATAAATTTTTGTGGCTGAATTGGTATTATAATCTTAAGCCTCTATATTTGCACAACCTTACGGAAAAGCATGTTTTCCGGGTATATAATGGTCGATTCGTCTAGGGGTTAGGACGTATCCCTTTCACGGATAAAACACGGGTTCGATTCCCGTATCGACTACTTAACTTATTGATAATTA
>JBBQDY010000221.1:0-5790 GCA_038320155.1 Cytophagales bacterium | reverse complement strand
ATCACATCCAGACCTTCAACCACTTTGCCAAAGCAAGTATGATTTCGATCTAAATGTGCCGTATTGTCGCGGCTATGGCAAATGAAAAACTGAGATCCCCCTGTGTTTCTTCCTGCATGTGCCATGGAAAGAACTCCACGGTCATGATATTGATTTTCTCCTGTAATCTCACAATCTATTTTGTATCCTGGTCCACCAGTTCCATTTCCGACAGGACAACCTCCTTGAATCATGAAATTTGGGATAACTCTATGGAAGGTCAGGCCATCATAAAACCCTTTATTTGAAAGATCAATGAAGTTTTGTACTGCCTTTGGAGCATCTGCTTCATAGAATTCCACTTTCATTGTGCCTTTTTCGGTTACTATTTCAGCTGTTTTCATGGATTGTTTTTGTTCGATACAAATATTTTAGAGAGGCAAAAATAACTTATACTTTGAATTTTTAGCACCGATATAAATTTTAATGTGAAAATAGCCGGACAATTTTTGTCTAATTAATTATTTCAATTTTAGCACCATTCTTTTCATATACAGCTGCTTTAAAGGATCAAAACGCAATAACCAGAAAGAGAGAGAGCCTGCATTTTTCAATACAGACTCTCGGATATTTGGGTTTATAAGTTTTTAAACTTTTGGCGCTCCTGAGAGAATTTCATCAGAAGCATTTTCCTTGAACTGATCAAAATTCTTCACAAACGAATTCGCAAGATCTTTTGCTTGCTTGTCGTAATCCTCGGATTTTGGCCAAGTAGCCCTTGGATTCAAAATCTCAGAAGGAACATTTGGACAGGACTGCGGAACTTGAAAACCAAAAACTGGATGCTGCTTAAATTCCACTTCATCCAGCTTGCCTTCAAGTGCTGCAGCGATCATCGCTCTGGTAAAGCTAAGTTTCATTCTGGATCCAGTTCCGTAAGGGCCACCAGTCCAGCCTGTATTGATCAACCATACATTCGTTTCATATTTTTCCATTTTTTCCCCAAACAAGCCAGCATAGGCAGTCGGGTGAAGTGGTAGAAAAGCAGCACCAAAACAAGCAGAGAAAGTCAATTTCGGCTCTATGATTCCCATTTCAGTTCCAGCCACCTTTGCGGTATAGCCTGAAATAAAATGATACATCGCCTGGCCTTTATTCAGTTTTGAAATTGGAGGAATCACTCCAAATGCATCAGCAGTCAAGAAGAAAATATTCTTTGGAATTCCAGCCATCGAAGGTAGAATCGCATTTGGAATAAAATGTATAGGGTAGGCTGTTCTTGTGTTTTGGGTAACTGACTTATTGCTATAATCTATTTCTCTAGAATCTGGCTTGAACCGCGTGTTTTCTACGATCGCTCCAAACCGAATAGCATCATAGATCTCTGGTTCTTTTTCTCGACTTAGATCAATCACTTTCGCATAACATCCACCTTCAAAATTGAACACTCCGTCTGAGGTCCAGCCATGCTCATCATCACCGATGAGTCCACGCTTAGGATCTGCTGAAAGAGTGGTTTTTCCTGTGCCCGAAAGTCCAAAGAAGATTGCAGTATCTCCTGCCTCGCCCACATTTGCGGAGCAATGCATCGATAGAATTTGTTTTTCGTGAGGGAGAATATAATTTAGAACTGAAAAGATTCCCTTTTTCATTTCACCGGCATAGCCCGTTCCCCCAATCAAAATCATTCGCTTGGTTAGATTCAAAATTGCAAAATTCGAACTCTCGGTGCCATCGGTCTCAGGATCTGCCTTAAACTCAGGAGCACAGATGATGGTGAAGTCATGCTCAAAATTTGTAAGTTCTTCTTGACTTGGCCTCAAAAACATGTTATTGCAAAACAGGTTGTGCCAAGCCCAGGTATTGATCACTCGTAGATTCAATCGATGAGCAGGATCAGCGCCTACATAAGCATCACGTACAAATAGGTCTTGGTCTTGTAGAAAAACCTTCATTTTTTCCAACAAGGCATCGAACTTTTTGGGTTCAAAAGCGATGTTGATGTCGCCCCACCAAACCGAGTCCTTAGTCTGATCATCGCTGACGATGTATCTATCCTTAGGAGATCTACCGGTAAATTCACCGGTATCTGCCATCAAGGCTCCTGTAGCTGTGAGGTATCCTTCCTTTTTGGCTAGAGCATGCTCTACTAAAGCAGCTGGCGGAAGGTTGAAATGTACTTTTCCGCTTGTCTCCAAGTCCAGAAAAGTCAGGGGAGAGGTCTGGGCTTCCAGAACTTGATCCTGCATAATATTTGGGTTTAACACTGAAAATAGTCTGGACAAAATTAGACAAATCTTTAAAATTCTAATGGTAAAATCTTTATTTTTTGGCCATTCAATCGATTACGAAGATAAAACCAATGATTGTTCTGTAAGCCAAATTCACCATTATCATTCTTGCAATAAAGCGACCTTTCCACACAAGTAAATTTTGTCGACTTGGGGTATTTCCATTGCAACAGTTTTGGAAACAAGTCTTAAAAAAGATTATCATTGTAAAATTTACTTCACCCAAATAACATAAACCTTGGAAACCCCACATATTCCTGAATTTGAAGGGCCGACTATTTTCGGTCATCCAAAAGGCCTAATGACGCTATTTTTCACCGAGATGTGGGAGCGATTCAGTTACTACGGTATGCGAGCCTTGCTTATCCTTTTCATGACTACAGCAGTATTTGAGGGCGGACTAGGCTTTGACGATAAGACCTCCGGTGCGATTTATGGACTCTATACGATGGGAGTTTATCTTTTGGCCTTGCCGGGTGGTTGGCTTGCTGATCGGCTTTTTGGTTTGAAACAGTCCGTTTGGTACGGAGGGATAATTATAGCACTAGGCCACTTTACCATGGCTCTTCCGGGTGTGGTAAAATTATTTTCTTCCTCAGAAGTCGAAAAAGTAGCTTTGTCAACATTTGATACCAACTCGTTTTTCTTGGGTTTGATTTTGATTGTATTGGGAACAGGATTATTGAAACCCAATATCAGCTCGATAGTAGGTCAATTATATCCCGCAGGAAGTTCTAAGCGCGATGCTGGATTTTCTATTTTTTACATGGGTATCAATATAGGTGGATTCATTGCTCCAATTATTTGTGGAACATTAGCTACTTACGATTGGCATTTAGGCTTTGGTGTCGCTGGATTAGGAATGGTTTTCGGCTTAATCCAATATAGATTGACAAGCAATACACTAGTAGGATTGGGTGACAAGCCCCTTTTCTTATCTGAAGCTGAAAAGTCCGGAAATAAAAAACTTAAAATCAATGCTTTAATAATTTTAGGGATAGTAGCGGCAGTAGTTGCAGTCCTGTTTACCGGCGTGATCCCGATTGACGTATCAGCCATTGCAGGCGCTTCGGGTACAGTAATAGCCATCGTGGCTTTTGGATTCTTGGGATATGTGATTGCTTTCGGAGGCTTGGATAAAGCTGACAAAAATAAAGTGGGTGTGATCGGGATCTTATTCCTTTTCTCAGCAATGTTTTGGTCAGGATTTGAGCAGGCTGGATCTACATTGAATTTATTTGGAGAGCGATTTACAGACAGAATGGTTCTTGGTTGGGAGATTCCAGCCAGTTATTTCCAGTCGATCAACTCACTGTTCATCATTATTTTTGCTCCTTTCTTTGGTGCACTTTGGGTTTGGTTGGGAAGAAGAAACCTAGAACCGAGTTCCCCACTGAAATTTACTTTTGGCTTGATCTTATTGGGTGTTGGCTTTTTGATCATGTATTTCGCTGCCAAAATTGCTGCCTCGGGTGACTTAGCTGCTCCAACTTGGTTGATAATGACTTATATGATTCACACGTTTGGAGAGTTGAGTTTATCTCCTGTGGGACTTTCCTTGGTTACTAAGCTTGCACCAAGAGGCTACAGCGGTCAGATGATGGGAATCTGGTTTCTATCAGTCGCATTAGGAAACTTATTTGCGGGACTGATCGCAGGAGAAGCAAGTGGAGGAACTGAGGAAGCTTTAGCTCAAATGCCAGATCAATACATGTTGATTGTGTATACCGTGATGGGCTCTGCTATTTTGCTTTTTCTGTTGAAACCAGTCATCAGGAAAATGATGGGAGATGTTCATTAATAAATATATCAAAAAAAAAAAGGCTTCCAGTTTAATGCTGGAAGCCTTTTTTGTGTGATTTACTTTTTCTTTGCTGAAAGCTTTAAAACAAACTTCCCTGAACAGTTGCTGGCTTTGTAGCCTGAATCGTACCCTTAAGCATATCAGCCATTAATTTCAGGAATCCCGGTTCCCAGTTTTCCGGGTGAACTTTCATATCCTTACCCTCAAACTCGATCGGGCCGAGCATTTTCTCATAGCCTATGATCATGCTCCAAATGGCATAAAAAGTGATCTCAGGCTGCAATTCAGCACGAATGCTACCATCTTTCTGCCCTTGGCTGACGATCGTAATCCCAATTTTTGCCGGATCTTGATGAATCTCCAAGAGTTTCAGAAAATGACTGCTTTCCAGTATCAGCGGATTGATCATTGCCCGAGTCTCTGGATTGTTGTACTGCTTCACCAAGTCGAGGAAGTTGATAATCGAATTGTAATAGACTTGATTTTTCTTGGCAAACGCACTGATTCGAACCAATAGCTCAGACACTTTTTCTAAACCCGATTTCCCCGAGCTTTTATACACGTCCCGGAACTCATCCTTGAATTGATCGAAGGCCTTTTTGGTCAAAGCCATAAACAGATCTTCTTTATTCTTAAAATAAAAATAGGACAAGCCTTTACTGATTCCTGCATTCTTAGCCACATCCTCCATTCGGGTAGCCTGAAATCCTTTCGTGGTGAAAAGCGCTACTGCTGAATCTAGTATGATTTTTTCTTTGTTTTTATCGCCTGCCATTGCTTGTTCTGATGTAAAAATTTAGACTATAAAGGTATTAAACTTGGGTCAAAAAGAATGGTGGGCTAGAGGCTTTTTTCCAAAAGACGTAAAAAAAAGTGCTTTGAATTAATTCTAAAGCACTTTTCTTATTAAAGATCAAGGGATTATTTGACCTCGATAATAAAGTAATTCTTTTTACCCTTTTGAATCAATAAGTATTTGCCTTGAAGTAATTGGAATACCGGTGATGCATTTGGATCGCTGAGCTTTTCTTTATTGATGCTGACGCCTCCTCCTTGGATCATCTTTCTCGCTTCACCTTTAGAAGGAAAGATTACACCTTGAGTCATTTCTCCAAATATATCCAACACAGTTTCCAGTGAATAATATTCAGACCGGTTTACTCGAACCTGAGGTACCCCATCAAAAACCTGTAAGAAGGTCCGCTCATCAAGTGCAGCTAAATCCTCTGTTGATGATTTTCCAAAAAGGATTTCGGATGCCTTTTCCGCCATTTCAAATTCTTTTTCACCGTGAACCATTGTGGTGATCTGCTTTCCAATTTCTTTTTGAAGGGTTCTCAAATGAGGAGCTTCAGCATGACTTGCTTCAAGTGATTCAATCGTAGTTTGATCCAAAATCGTAAATATCCGAATGTATTTCGATGCGTCTTCATCGGACACATTTAGCCAAAATTGGTAGAAAGCATAAGGAGAAGTTTTCTCAGGATCCAGCCAAACTGAACCACTTTCGGTCTTACCGAACTTGGTTCCATCTGCTTTGGTAATCAAAGGCACAGTCAAGGCATAAGCACTACCGCCACCCATTCGACGAATCAACTCTGTTCCGGTTACAATATTTCCCCACTGGTCAGAACCGCCTAGCTGCACGGTACAGTTTTCATTTTTCCACAAATGATAAAAATCGTAGCCCTGAATCAGCTGGTAAGTAAACTCAGT
>JBBQDY010000220.1:0-5792 GCA_038320155.1 Cytophagales bacterium | reverse complement strand
CCTTCGATAATCATCTTTTTCAATTGATCAGTTCCGGCCAAGGTGTTGAAATAGTTGCTAAAAAAGGCCTTTCCTTTTCCTGATTTTTGATAGGCATCCAACAGGTATTTCAAAGTGAACTGGTGACTGAGCGGTTCATTTCTCAAGTCAACTCCGTAGCAAAGTTGATTCTGAAGCGGTGGTGTTTTGGACATGCCATCTATGGAAACAGGAGTGAAGGTGAATTTTCCAAAAGCAGGATCTGGATAGCCATAAACCTGAAATGGGAACAGGGTGCCTCGGCCGAGTGATACGTTCGTTCCTTCAAAAAAGCAGGTGCTAGGGTAAAGTCGGATGGAAAGATCGTTTGGAAGATTTGGTGAAGGCTTTACCGGGAGATCGTAGCGGGTAGCATGTGTCCAATTTCCAACAGGAATCACTTCAAGATTAGCTTGAAGACCTCCTTTGAGCCATTTTTCGCCATTGATCATCTTCGCTAGTTCTCCTACAGTCAAGCCGTGTACCACAGGAATGGGGTGCATGCCTACAAAACTTTCGAATCCTGGCTTCAATACCGGACCGGCGATGTAGTCTCCATTTGGATTTGGTCGATCAAAAATCATTACCGCAATCCCATTTTCTGCAGCAGCCTCCATCACATAATGCATGGTTGATATATAAGTATAGAATCTAACTCCCACATCCTGAAGATCAAAAATAATCAGATCCAAATCCTTGATTTGAGCGGCTGTGGGCTTTTTGTTATTTCCATAGAGTGAAATTATTGGAAGTCCAGTTTTGGAATCAATCGTATTGTCGATTTTCTCGCCAGCATCCGCCACTCCACGAAATCCATGCTCTGGAACAAACACTTTCTTCACCGAGATTCCTTTTTCCAATAAAAAGTCTACCACATGTTTCTGATTGCTTTGAGTCAGAATGCTCGTCTGATTGGCGACGATTCCCACAGACTTTCCAGAAAGTTTGGAAAGGTAAAGCTCTGGCTGATCAGCCGCCGGCAGAATCTTTTTGTCCTGTGCTTTTAGCTCGGTACCGGTAAAAATAAGCGAGAGGGAAAGGCTGAAAATGTAAATAAAGGATGTGAGTTTCATTTGCTTCATGCTATTTTGCGGAGTATTTCAACAAATTAACGCAGTCACTTGAACCTTTCCTATTTCATCGCCAAAAGAATCAGCTTCAAAGGCTCAGGTGGGTTTTCAGTCACTATCTATAAAATCGCTGTAGGAAGTCTTGCTTTAGGGCTTGCGGTTTCGCTTATCGCATTCATGGTCTTAGGCGGTTTTCAAAATACAATTTCTGACAAGGTTTACGGTTTTACAGGACATTTTCAAGTCCAGCGCTTTACCATGAGCAATGATTTTGAGGAATCTCCTTTTTCCTTAAAATCAGATTTTGCTCAGAATTATAAGCAGCTAGACCGAATCGTTGGAATTCAATCTTTTGCCCACAAAGCGGCTTTGATTAAAGGTGAAGACGAAGTGGAAGGCGTGTTGATGAAAGGTGTGGGCCAGGATTTTGACAGTCTGCGATTCAAATCCTATCTGATTGAAGGGCGATTATTGAAGATCCCTGAGGAGGGAACTTCCAATGAGGTCATGCTTAGTTCTTTTATTGCCAACAAATTGAATCTGAAGGTTGGTGATAAGATTACCCTGTATTTTGTCCAAGAGCCACCTCGCTATCGAAGAGTGGAAATCGTGGGGATTTTCAGGACCTATTTGGAGAATTTTGACGAGAAAATTATTCTTGGGGAAATCCAAACCATTCGAAATCTGAATGGCTGGTCAAGCGACCAAGTAGGGGGAATGGAGATTTTTCTTAAAGACATTGATCACCTCGAAACTGATTATGCTGAGATCGAATCAGCCATCGATTACGATCTCAAATTGATCGATAGCCAGGAAAAGTATTTGGAAATTTTTGATTGGCTCAAATTGCTTGACACCAATGTCTATGTATTTATTGGCCTGATCGGATTTGTTGCGATTTTTAATATGGCGGCGATCTTATTTATACTGATTATGGAGCGAACGCAGATGATCGGTTTGCTCAAAGCTTTGGGAGCTTCGACTGCTCAAATCAGAAGAGTGTTTTTCTGGAATGGGATTAATATTCTCAGCCGGGGACTTTTGATCGGAAATGTCGTGGGATTAGGACTTGCTTTTCTTCAGGATCAATTTCGATTTATCCCGCTCGAAGCGGAAAGCTATTACATGAGCTACGTGCCTATTGATTGGAACTGGCCCATTTTAATCCTGATCAATATTGGGATTATCGTTTTAACGGCCGCGATACTTTGGATTCCGGTAATGGTGATTGCAAAAGTTGATCCCATCAAATCAATCAAATTTGATTGAGTTTGTAAGGGCTGAAAATGCTTTTGACTTTCATCCAAATCACGCCAACCACTGCTTCTTTGAAGATTCCAGTACTCATTTTTGAAGTTCCTTTAGTTCGGTCAGTGAATATGATCGGCACTTCCACTACTCTAAATCCAAGTTTCCAAGCAGTAAACTTCATTTCGATCTGGAAAGCATAGCCGATGAATTTGACTTCTTGCAATTTGATTCCCTGCAAAACACTTTTGTGATAACACTTGAACCCAGCCGTAGCATCCTTGATAGGCAGGCCAGTGACAAAGTTCACATAAACACTCGCAAAATAGGACATCAATACCCGACCGATGGGCCAATTGACCACATTCACGCCGGTAATGTATCGGGAGCCAATGGCTAGCTCATTTCCGGATAATGCACAAGCTTCATACAATCGGATAAGGTCTTTCGGATTATGAGAAAAATCAGCATCCATCTCAAAAATGTAATCGTAGCCTCGTGCCAAGGCCCATTCAAAACCAGTGATGTAGGCTGTTCCAAGTCCCATTTTTCCCTCTCTCCGGATAAGATGAAGTCTGGCAGAGAAGTAAGATTGTAGCACGATCACGGCTTCAGCTGTGCCATCTGGGCTACCATCATCAATCACCAATAATTCGAAATCCCCTTCCAAAACCATGACTTCTTGAATAATCTCACGAATATTTTCAATCTCATTGTAGGTGGGAATGATGACAAGTTTACGGTGCTTCATAGGGGTGCAAAGCCCAAAAGTAAGGTTTACCGTTCATTTTTGAAGAACGGAGACTATAATTTTTCGGCTTTGTTTACTTTTGGCAAAACTTAACACCATGCAAAAGCCTGTTGCCATCGTGAGCTATGTTTCCACTGGCGCTTACGATTCCAATACCATCGATGAGGATGCGATCCTCTCAACACTGCTTACCGAACTTGAGATTCCCAATGAAATAATTCCTTGGTCTATTGCGGACGAAGATTGGACTCGATTTTCATATTTATTGATCAAATCGGTCTGGGATTACTTTGATTTTTATCCGCAGTTTCTCAACTGGATAGCAGATCGAAAGTCAGAAGGAACCCCCGTTTTGAATAATTTGGACACCATTCTATGGAATTCTGCGAAAAGCTATTTATTGGAAATTGAGGAGAAAGGCTATCCTGTGATCGCGGGAAAATTATTGAAAAAAGGATCCCAATTTGACGGTGATTTGATCGCATCACATATCAATTCTCCTACTTGGGTGATAAAGCCATTAGTCAGTGGTGGAGCCAAAAACACGGTGAAAATCCATGCTGATTCTTGGCAAAATCAAAGTGCCAAAATCAATGAATTGCTTGAGCAGGAAGATTATTTGGTTCAGCCTTTTGTAAAAGAAGTACAGGAAGTAGGGGAGTACTCGTTGATTTTCTTCAATGCAAAATTCTCTCATGCAGTGCTCAAAACGCCTGCAAAGGAAGATTTCAGAGTGCAGCATTACTTCGGAGGAACGATTTCAGTAATTGATCCAAGTCCAGAGCTGATGAATTCTTGTCAAAAATTAGTGGATGAATTTGCTTCGGAAAGCCTCTATGTCCGAGTGGACGGAGTAGTCATCGATGGTCTATTTCACCTGATGGAATTGGAAATGATCGAACCCTATTTATTCTTGGGATTAGCAGATCAAGCGATTCCGAATTATAAAGCTGCTTTACAAGCCCGACTGAAATAGGATTCAGATTAACCGCAGACTTCAGCTTGGTTTTGAGCGTAAAGGCTACCCTTGAAAGCTGCCAACTTGAGAATTTGGCAGCCTTCATCGTTGCCCAGCTTTGCCATGCAATAGCCCTTCTTAGCCATTGCTTCGACGTGGTTAGGGTTGGCTTTCAATACAGCCTCAAAATCATCCAAAGCCCAGGCTAGGTAACCAGCTTTCATCAACGCAAATCCTCTGTTATATCTTCCAACAGAATGATCAGGTTCAAATTGTACATAGGAATTAAACGAAGCTGCACAGCCCAATACATCTCCGCGAAGTGCCCTTACCATGCCTTGATAGTAATAGACTTTTGCAAATTTAGGGTTGAGATCTTTTGCCATTTCGAGAAATCGCTCCGCAGATTCATATTTCTCGAGCATCATCTGTGTCCTGCCAACTAAATACAGAATATCAAAGTCTTCGTAATCGATGGTTGCTGCGCGAAGCAAATAAAGTTCTGCTTCTTTATATTTTTTCTCCTCAAAAAGAATTTTGCCCAGCCCCGCAAAGGCATGCGCATATTCCTTATCGAAAGTTATGATTCGCTCAAAATCTGCTCTGGCTTTTCTGATTTCACCTACTTCCTCGTAAGAACGTGCTCTAAGGTGGAGTGCTTTGACATCGGTCACATGAAAAAACAGGTATCCGTTCAGCTTTGAAATCGCCTCTTGATAGTTTCCTTTCTCATAAATACGCTCGATGGAAGGCAAATCTTCTGAGCAGGAACTGAAGCCAAAGAGTATCAGAAGAGTAGTTATTGTATTTAAAAATCGTTTCATAACTAAAGGAAACAAAAAATTAGGCTCAGAAAAAATATTTTATGTTAAATTTTCTGAGCCTTAGTGTTTTAAAGTACGCCCTTAGTACTTGGCAGTTGATTGCTATTCTTTGGGTCAATCATTACCGCCATTTTGATGGCACGAGCTAGACCTTTGAAAATCGCTTCAATCTTATGGTGCTCATTCTCACCTTCAGCTTTAATATTCAGATTGCACTTGGCTGTATCAGAAAATGATTTAAAGAAATGGAAAAACATCTCCGTAGGCATATCTCCGATTTTCTCCCGATCAAATTTCGCATCCCAAACTATCCAAGGCCTGCCGCCAAAATCAATTGCCACCTGTGCCAAGACATCATCCATTGGAAGCAAGAATCCATAGCGGTAAATACCTTTTTTGTCTCCCAAAGCTTTTAAATAAGCCTCTCCAAGTGCTAACCCTGTATCCTCGATGGTGTGATGCTCGTCAATGTGTAAGTCACCATTTACTTTAATTTCCAAATCAGTACTGCCATGCTTACCCAGCTGCTCGAGCATGTGATCGAAGAAATGCAAACCTGTTGAGATCTTGCATTTGCCACTGCCATCTAAATTTAATTTGATGGAAATTTCAGTTTCGGAAGTCTTTCGGATTACTTCAGCAGTCCGAGGAGGCATTTTCAAAAATTGATAAATCGCATCCCAATCGTTCGTCACTAACTCAGCTTCTTCGGCCGCATCACCGATAAAGATGGCTTTCGAGCCTAGATTCTTTGCAAGCTTCACATCCGTCAGACGATCTCCAATCACATAGGAATTGGCCAGGTCATATTCCTCAGAAAAGTATTCCGTCAGTAAACCCGTATTTGGCTTTCGAGTCGCCGCATTTTCATGTTCAAAAGTCTTGTCCACATGAATCGCCTTGAAAAAGATATTCTCTTGCTC
>JBBQDY010000219.1:0-5834 GCA_038320155.1 Cytophagales bacterium | reverse complement strand
TATGTGGCTCCACCCGACCGATGATTTTCGCCTCGACTCCATGAGATTCAGCAATATCAATGATTTCTTCAGCATACCTTTCGTCGAGGTACACTTCCATTCGATGCCCCATATTGAAGACTTTGTACATTTCCTTCCAGTTGGTTTGACTTTCTTCTTGGATGATTTTAAAAAGTGGAGGAGTTTCGAAAAGATTATCCTTAATCACATGCACATTGTCTACAAAGTGTAAAACTTTGGTTTGTGCCCCGCCTGAGCAATGAACCAATCCATGAACACGCTCTCGCATATAGTTCAATATATCCACCATAATCGGCGCATAGGTACGGGTTGGGGAAAGCACCAGTTTTCCCATATCCATAGGTGCGCCGGGTGCCGGATCAGTGAGATTGTATTTCCCTGAATAGACCAAATCCTCAGGAACTGCTGGGTCGAAGGACTCAGGATATTTTGTTTTTAAAACTTTATTGAATATATCATGACGTGCAGAAGTAAGACCGTTTGAGCCCATTCCACTGTTGTATTGGGTTTCATAGTTTGACTGACCAAAAGAAGACAAACCAACGATCACATCACCGCCTTGAATTTTGTCATTGGAAATGACTTCATCTCTTCGCATCCGACAGGTGACTGTGCTATCTACAATGATTGTCCTCACCAAATCGCCTACATCGGCAGTTTCGCCTCCTGTCAGGACGGCGTTGACACCCTTGTCGCGAAGCATCTGAAGTACTTCTTCAGTGCCTTCGATGATCGCTGAAATGACTTCACCAGGGATCAGGTTTTTATTTCTTCCAATTGTTGATGAAACCAAAATATTATTGATGGCTCCCACACAAAGCAAATCATCGGTATTCATGATGATTGCATCCTGAGCGATTCCTTTCCAAACACTGAGATCACCGGTTTCCTTCCAATACAAATAAGCGAGTGAAGACTTGGTTCCGGCACCGTCAGCATGCATGATGTTGCAATAGTCAGGATCGTTACCGAGCGTGTCTTCTACGATTTTGCAAAAAGCTTTGGGAAAAAGGCCCTTATCCAGCTTGGAAATGGCCTGATGTACATCTTCTTTGGAAGCGGAGACGCCGCGCTGCATGTATCGCTCATTCATGCGGATAAAGTTAAGTATTCTATGGGAATTCGGGAGAGGCTAGGGGAAAAGTTGATTCTCTATAAATGAAACTTTTTTCTGCTGAATGTGTATATTTATAGGAAACATACACATATGAGAACTAATATCGAAATTGACGAGAACTTAATGGAAGAAGCAATGAAAGCTTCAGGTTTTTCTACAAAAAAAGCAACTGTAGAAGAAGGGCTTCGCTTGCTTGTCAGGTTAAAAAAACAGGAACGGATAAAAGAGTATAGAGGAAAGCTGAAATGGGAAGGGAATCTCGATAAAATGCGGACTGACTTATGATTATGGTTGATTCCTTAGTTTGGATCGATTATTTCAATGGCAGGGATACCCTACAAACTGATTTTTTAAATCGAATTTTGGGTAATGAAGACGTTTGCGTTGGTGATTTAATTCTAACCGAAGTATTACAAGGTTTTTCATCAGAAGAAGATGTAGTGATAGCTCATGAATTATTCAATGACCTACTATTATTTGATTTGGTTGGTAAAGAAATTGCAGTCGACGCAGCCAAGAACTATAGAGAATTAAGGAGAAATGGGGTGACAATACGGAAAACGATTGATATGATGATCGGGACTTTTTGCATCAAAAGAAATATCAAACTACTCCACAGTGATCGGGATTTTGTTGCTATGAGTAAATACTTGAAACTCCAATCAATTTTTTAAAAAAAAGCGGTTGATTTATAGAACCAACCGCTTTTTTAAAAATCTAATATCAAACTCGAATTACTCCTTAATCTCAATCACCTTAAACTCCGTTCTTCGGTTGACTTGATGCTCTTCCTCGGTTTGAGCATCCTTATTAATGAGTTGGCGCTTGCCGTAGCCTTTGGCAATCATTCGGTCCCTATCAATGCCTCGAGATACTAAGTAATCCACAGCAGATTGTGCTCTTCGTTGGGTCAGATCATCGTTATATGCATCAGTAGCTCGTGCATCAGCATGTGAACTCAGCTCTATTCTGATACTAGGATTGTCTTTCAAGATTTGAACAAGTTTATCCAATTCTGTCGCAGCGTCTGGACGGATATCAGCTTTATTCAGATCATAATAGATGTTTTCTAGTACGATAGATCGATCCAGTACCAATTGATCCAACACAATCGTGGTATCCAAGGTGATATTGGTCACTTCTTGAATTAGTGTCGCTGGATCAGGTGTTTTCCCTTTGGTAGTGTAAGGAACTGATTTGGAGAAATAACCTGCCTTAGATGCAATGATTGTAAAATTTGCATCAGGACTCAAAGTGAATCGCACTCTTCCATTGGTATTTGAAAAATCCCCTCCGGACTGTTTGTTATTTCCATCATAGAGTACCACACGCGCTTGATCTAGGATTTTGTCCGCTTCGCCTGCGATGCGCTCTTTGGTGATTACATTGAGTAGCACATTGACAATTTTCGGCTTAGGTGTTTTGTCTTCAAAAAAGTAAATATCATCATCGCCCACCCCACCTTCACGGTTAGAGGAGATGTATCCAGCTTTCGGATATTCTGTGAAAAATATTCCAAAGTCATCACTTAGGCTGTTGAAATTCTCTCCAAGGTTGATAATCACTTGCTTTCCGGATTCATCCTTTGCGGCAACAAAAAGGTCTAGCTTCCCATATCCGGGATGACCATCGGAGGAGAAAAAGAATTTACCATCTGGAGTCATTCTTGGGAAAAGCTCATTCCCTGGAGTATTGATATTTGGACCAAGATTCACTGGATTTCCAAAGTCACTATTGGCAAGTTTGGTTGCTTTGTATAAATCTATTCCTCCAAAACCTCCCGGTCGATTCGAAGAAAAATAAAGCTCAGATCCATCAGGACTAAATGCAGGAGTGGAGTTCCACCAAGTCTCGTCCTCATTTAAAGGCATCCAGATCGGCTGGGTAAATCCGCCGCCTCGGAAGTAGGAGACAAACAAGGTGGTTTCTGGAAAATCTTTCGAAGAGGTTGAGTTTCCGCGAGCATATATGATAGTGTTTCCATCAGGGCTGATTGCGATAGCAGATTGGTTTAATCCTTCTTCATTTTTGAACTCGGGCAGAGCCTGAACCGCACTTACATCCACTTTCAAACCATCGGCTCTTGTACGAAATAACTTGGTGTAAGGAGAGCCATCTGCTGCATATAATCCAGATGCTTGACGACCAGAGGTGAAGTAAATAAAGTCTTCAGAAATCACAGGGGAATAGTCCGCACCTGCGGTATTGAGATCTTTGTAATTGACTAGCTCATGCATTGGCCAATAGTCATCAATGCCATCGCCCAATTTGATCGCTTCGAGTTGTCGTTGAGTTTCTGCCAAAAACCGATCTTCTTGGGTTAATTCTTTGGCACTTTCGAAAGCAGCTTTCGCATCCTCGTTTTTACCCTGGGCTTTGAGGCTTAAACCTAGGCGGTAGTAGCTTTCAAAGGAGGGATCAGCTTCTGTTAGCTTTTGATAATAAGGGCCTGCATCCTCGATTCGATTGGAGAGACGGTAGCTCTCTGCTATGATTTGATTGGCTTCCGTATTATCTGGATCATCTTCCAAAATCTGCGAGAAGCTAGAAATCGCATATTGGTATTGACCCGAAAGGTATTGCTCATTTCCTTTTTCTTGCAGGCTCTTGCAAGAACTGACTCCGATAAGGAGTAAAAGACTGATCCATAAAAAATGGTTTTTCATCTGACGCGCGAGGGTTGATCTATCCTGAATATTACTAATTAATTTGGAAAGTATTTGTTTAACCAACTGTCATTGGCAGAAATCCATACGTTTTCTAAGTCTTTCTTGATTTTTACTAAGGGATTAAGCACGAGTGTTTCTTGATCAATTTCCCCTGAAAGCACTCTGGATTTAATTCCCAATGCAGGGTAAACGGCTACTTGCCCACCGTTATTTTTAAAGCTTACTTTTCCCTGATCCGTTAGATTGATATTTAAGGTGTTTTCCAGCTGGCGCAAAGTCCTGACGGAGCTATCAATCGAACATCCACTGGCGCCAAGGCCACTTTCGTCCACTCCTAATACTATGAATTGTTCTTCCAAAATCTGAAAGGAAGTGGGCATCAAATTACCATGTGTGTTCCAGCCTTCACAAAACTGCTTTAAACTACTGCTGATTAGTTCGCTTTCCTCCAAAGAGAAGGCTCTTTCCGATTGATAAACCCAGATTCTGGAATGGAGTGGTAAGCTATCAAATGATACGTACATGTACTTGTTAATTTTAGGCAAAGAAAAACCCTTTCTACCTAACGGCAAAAAGGGTGAAATTGATTCAATTCGATTAGATCAAATTCCCATGTCTTTAGCAATCATTTCCGCTAGGTCATAGACTTTCACATCTGCTTCCCGCTCTTTGTTCTTCACGCCATCCGTCATCATAGTGAGGCAAAATGGGCAACCTACCGCTATTGTACTTGCTCCTGTTGCCAAAGCTTCTTCAGTTCGCTCGATGTTAATATCCTTCTTCCCAGGCTCTGGTTCTTTAAACATTTGGCCTCCACCGGCCCCGCAGCAAAGACCTTTGGTCTTGCAACGCTTCATTTCTACCAATTCCACATCCAGTGCTTTAATCACTTCTCTTGGCGCTTCATAGACATTATTGGCTCTACCAAGAAAGCACGAATCGTGGAAAGTGATCTTTTGGCCTTTGAATTCTCCTCCGCCCTTTAAGGCTACTTTTCCTTCATTGATCAATTGCTGGAGAAACTGGGAATGATGAATCACTTTGTAATTACCTCCCAAGGCAGGATATTCGTTTTTGATGGTGTTGAAGCAATGAGGACATGCGGTCACTACTTTCTTGACTTCGTAACCATTCATTACTTGGATATTTCCGACTGCCTGCATTTGGAATAGGAATTCGTTTCCGGCTCTTCGGGCTGGATCTCCAGTACAAGCCTCCTCTGTACCAAGCACAGCAAAGCTAACGCCTACTTTATTCAATATTTTCACGAAAGCCTGTGTTACGGCTTTGTATCGCTCATCGAAAGAACCCGCACAGCCTACCCAAAATAGGATTTCCGGAGTTTCACCTTTGCCGGCCATTTCGGCCATGGTTGGTACTTTATAGGTTGACATATATTATTTACGATTTTGGATTTATGTTTTACGAGGTCTCTGATAAGTTTAAGCTCATTTAATGACAAGACCTCCCTTTTTCAACTAATTTCAAACTGAAATGAACTCTAATTTTATCATTCCAATTTTTTTATCGGACATCGGACATCGGACATCGGACATCGGACATCGGACATCGGACATCGGTCATCTAACACTCAACACAAGGCATCGGTCATCCGACATCCGATATCACATTTCCTCTTCCTTCACCTTCTCTGCCCAATTGAATCGATCTGAAGGACTGAATTTCCAAGGAGCGAAACTAGTCTCCATATTTTGGAACATGGCATTCCATTGAGCAGGAGTGCCGGATTCCTCCATCGCTACATAACGACGCATCTGCAAAATAATCGAGAGCGGATCGATATTGATAGGACAGGCTTCTACACAAGCGTTGCAACTGGTGCAGGCATTCAATTCCTCTTTGGTGATATAATCCCCCAGAAGTGATTTTCCGTCTTCCAATCCAGGACCACCTGAATCCAAGCTTTTCCCGACCTCTTCAGCACGATCGCGGACATCCATCATGATTTTGCGCGGAGACAGTTTCTTGCCAGTCAGATTTGCTGGACATTCAGCCGTACATCTTCC
>JBBQDY010000218.1:0-5878 GCA_038320155.1 Cytophagales bacterium | reverse complement strand
AATCTTGAAGCCTCAGAATCACGAAAAGTTGATGACCTAAAGCAAACTTTAATTCGCTATATCAAAGAGGGTCGAAGTACGCCTGGGGTACCACAGTCGAATGACAAATTTGAAGGGGAGTGGAAGCAGACTTGGTTTATGGACGAAATTTGATGTTTTGACTTATAGGACATAGAGTGCACAAAGATTTGAGATTATGAATTTTGAATCCCGAAGATTTTTCAAGCGCCATAGGTGAGGTATTTTTGTAGCCCGGGGTTTTAACCCCGGGTGAAGAAAGTTAGTAGTGTTTTTTTGTTTTGGCCGAATTGACGTCAATCGAGAATTGATGTCCCGGCAAAACGGGATGATTGCAATTGGTTTAAAAGGAGAATTTTCCGGTCTGGGCGGACATAGACAAGGGATTACAAAGCCTTTGATCTTAGTTTTAAATTGCTGCCGTTGGCTATCGGCATTCGAACAGCAAAATTGTGCTAATTTTTATCAATCAGCAGTTGGATTTGTTTTTCGTGAGAATGAGAATCATCGATCATATCAGACAGTTTGCCTGCCTTTTGGACAGATTGCTTCCCTTTGCTCGTAATGACTTTTACATCGGGCATCCGACATCCAACATGCAAATTACAACCTCAGCGCTCTAGCAATCACGTGTGCCATGATTCCCAATCCTTCGGTATTTGGATGAACGCCATCTGGCAGAAGTGCCTCTTTTCCCATAAATGGCGTGTATAGATCGATTAGTTCAGAACCACTTTCGTCAGCGATATCCATGAGCATGAGTCGCTGTTCGTTGTTCATTACATCCGGGGTAATTCCAAAATTTACTCGGGTGACTGGCACTGGGAGAATCACATAGACTTTGCCATCCACAGGCATCGTTTTCTTGAATTCGTGAATCATATCGAGGTAGTCTTGTCTGAATTCTGAGGCAAATTTCCAGTTTTGTGGTTTCGAGTCGTTGGTGCCGAGCATGATGATCAGGATATCTGGTGCAAAATCCTTGACCTCCTGAAACTGCGGCTCATTCCAATAAGGAAAATCACCTTTCCGGAGCAGAGTCCTGCCGCTCACGCCAAAATTTCCAACTTGATAGTCATCACCGAGTATAGCCTGCATCTGTAGCGGGTAGCTATTTGGGTTATCTCTTCCCGGTCCCTGTGTGATGCTGTTTCCCACACAAGCTACTTTTATCGGAGCTTGCCCAAAAACAAATACTGAAATGAATAAGAGTGCAAAAGTTATTTTCAATGTTTTCATAAGGATGGGATAAAATTTGGAACAGGGGCGAAATCCAGCCATTCGGCAGGAATTTCGATTAATCTAGCAAAAAAATCCCTAAGTTCAGCCCAAATTTGTACAAGCTGGAAAGCTTACTATCAAAGAATATACATGCAACTTTTGGATAAAATCTATCTTCGCTTTTCTTGGCTTTCGATTGATGTGGTGCTTGGGGCTTTGGCAGGTGCAGTTTTTTTTTCAAAACTACTTCGGGTTGATCTGGGTTGGGAGATTTACTTGCTTTTGGGAATGGCCGTCTGGAGTATTTATACGGCTGATCATCTTTTGGATAGCCGGCGGAAAATGGAAATGAACCTTTCTCCACGCCATCTTTTTCACCTGAAACATAAAAATAGTCTCACGGTCTGTCTTGTATTGGTTTTGATCTGTGGGTTATTTTTAGCCTACTATACTTTTGGGCTGAGTCGGGAAATGATCTGGAGTCTGATTTTAGGGCTATTGATCTCTGCAAGCATGTTACTTATTCGACTTTCGGGAAGAAGTATGGCTTGGATGAAAGAAATCAGCACTGCCATTTTCTATGTACTTGGAATTGCCTGGATTCCTTCCCTTCGTGCAGATTTCATTGATTTGACATGGCAAAGTTGCATTTTCATAACCTCCTATATTTTGTTGGCAATAATCAACTTGTTAATGCTTTCAGATTCGGATCGGAAGCAAGACGAGCAAGCTGGGTTTCCTTCCGCTGCGCTACTTTTTTCTCCGATTCAGTTTATCGAGTTGATCCGTAGAGCCTGCTTTCTACTCTTTTTTATTGGCCTAGGAGCGTTTATTCTTCTTGCATCTTTTTACCGGCCTTTCGCCTGCATTTTGATCGTGATGGGACTGGTACATTATTTGGCTTTTTTCAATCCAAAACTAACTGCTGAACAAGTGCGCATGCGAACCGAAGCAATCTTTATGTTTCCTTTTGTTCTGTATTTTCTTTAGACAAAAGCACTGTGTCCGGTAATTGCTCGCCCGACGATCAGGGAGTTTATTTCTTTGGTTCCTTCGTAGCTATAAACTGCTTCGGCATCTGCCACAAATCGGGCGATATCATACTGGAGCAAGATTCCGTTCCCACCGAATAATTCTCTGGCATGATCCACGATAGACCGCATTCGAAGCGTACAGAATACCTTTGCGAGTGAAGCGTGCTCATCCTTAAGCATATCATCGTCCTGCATTTCAGATAAGCGAAAAACCATCGTCTGCATGGCGGTAAGGTCGCCAAGCATGGTCACCAGCATGTCTTGCACGAGTTGGAAGGAAGCGATGGGACGCCCAAATTGAATTCGTTCGTTCGTATAAGCCAAAGCCAATTCATAAGCTCCTCTTGAGCATCCCACTGCTTGCCAAGCAACGCCGGCTCTGGTCATGCGTAGTACTTTTCCTGTATCCCGGAATGAGTTGGCTTCTTGAAGTCGATCTGTTTCGGGCACTTCGCAATTCGTCAGCGTGATCAATGCATTTTGGACTGTTCGAAGGGCCATTTTATCTTCCATCTTTTCTGCTAAAAATCCAGGATTCTCCTTTCGAACGATAAATCCTTTCACCTGCTGATCTTCTAAATCCCTCGCCCAGATGATCGTCATATCGGAAAAAGTCGCGTTGCCGATCCATTTCTTTTGACCATTGAGCACCCAAGAGTCGCCTTCACGCTTACATGTCGTGTTCAATCCGCCAGCCGCACCTGAGCCTACTAAAGGTTCGGTCAATCCAAAAGCTCCGATTTTTTCCAGCTTTTGCATTGGTGGAAGCCATTCTTGTTTTTGAGCTTCTGAGCCGCAGAGATAAATCGATCCCATAGCCAGGCCACTTTGTACTCCAAAAAAGGTGGAAATAGAGGTGTCGATTCTTGCCATTTCCATGGCTATGAATCCCTCCAAAAGTGCGGAGTGACCCGGGCAACCATAACCTTGATAGGTCAATCCGGCAATATCCAGCTCAGCCATTTTTGGAATAATCTGCATCGGAAACTCCCCTCGATTCCAATAATCATTTGCAATTGGCTTGATTTCTCGCTCCATAAATTCGCGCACGCGAAGCTGGATCTCACGCTCATGATTTGGAAGAGTTTTTCCCAATTCATAAAAATCCCCATTGATCGGAGGAATGACTTTGGGTTTACTTCCACCTTTAAGCATTCCCATCATTTTGGAAAGATCTTCTTCACTCATTTGAGAGACAAGGCCGACCATTTTTGAGAGGTCTACTTTCTGGGAAAGCTTGGAGATCTGATCCAGGTCCACCGAGGACAAAAGCTGTCGGAGCCCTCCGATTTTTTTAAAAAGGTTTTTCATAGGATTATAATTATTTTTCAATGGCAATATAGCCTGTCCCGAACTTGATTCGGGAGAATCTCGCATGGCTGATAATCATCACACTGTGTGACTTTTTTCATTATGATCGATTTCATAAAAAGGTATTTTGGAGTTTATTCTATTCCTTTAAACTAGTGAAAGATCGCTACAGTTTTATCGCTCCGTTTTATTCCAGCTTGGCCAAATTGGTTTTTGGTGATGATTTAAGGTATTCGAAAACTTTTTTTATTGAAGAATTGAATCAAAAAAGGGTCTTAATTCTAGGTGGAGGAGACGGTTTGGACTATCGGGATTTTCAAGCTGAGTTAGCGGGAGAATACTGGGAGCTTTCTGAAGCTATGCTGAAAAAGGCTAAAAAAAATCTATCTGAAAGTAAACTTGAGTTTCATTTGGGGCACTTTCGTCCTGATCCAGGAAATACTTTTGATGAGGTTTGGCTACATTTTGTGCTGGATACCTTTACGGATTATGAGCTTGAAAAATTTCTTTTTGAATTGAAATCAGCGCTCAATTCAGAATCAAAACTCTATCTAGCTGATTTTTTTGAGCCGAGGTCTTGGGTTCAACGGGTTATCCAATTTATGATGATGCATTTCTTTCGGATTTTCACCGCACATCCAAGAGTTGATTTACCCAAGTATGAGCAACTTCTGAAGAAGGCAGGCTTCAAGAAATTGGAAGACCTAAAGAAAAGAAAAGGATGGATTAGGGCACAGCTTTGGGCTCATTCCGTTAATTGACTTTTGCTACAATTCCCTCAATCATTGCATCAAAAAATGACCCGTTCCCAGGACCATACCAATTCATCTCTCGGACTTCATGAAAGTTATTATCATACAAATGATCCGGGGTGATGTAACCGATATAGCCACCATTAAAGGTGGTGATGATCAGATTCAGACCTTTTGCCCGAGCAGCTTTATCCCATTTTTCATAAAAAACTCCTGATAACTCTCCCGAAGATGCGATAATTAAGGTGTTTCCAATCAAGGTGAAATCCAGATGAGCATTGGTGTCTCCAAGTAAATAATCGAACAGCCAAGGACGGATGCGGATATTGTCCGAGATTCTCAAGTGAGGTTCTCGAAGCGAGATATCTAATCTTCCATATCCAATTTCCTTGTGATTGATAGTGTCAAACTGGACCAATTGGTTACGGATAGTTGAATCCAGAGCCACTGCGTATTCGGCAACCAATTCAGGTGTGTTGCCAAAAGAAAGTGGGCGATGGCTCCCAACAGTTCCAGCAGCAAAGAGTGCAAAATCATATTCATTTGCCTCCAAAGCCTGCATCAGGTAGAAAGGATAATCTCCCGACAAGCCCATAAACTTGGAACTCATTGTGGTGGCGTGTGCAGAATAAGTTAGAAAAGTGGCTTTTTTTCCGTCCTTTTTGGTGAAAATTAATTGCCTTACAAATGGATCAATCGGGTCAGCTTTGATAAATCGGTTTTCAACAAAAGCTCTTGCGTCAGCTTTCCGAAAGGATATGGAAACAGTATCCTGAAGAGAAATTGCAGTCTCCAAAGCACTTACACTCTTTGCTACCATTAAGTCAACAATCTCCTGACTGAATCCTCCAAAAGCCATTTCCCCTAAAGGACCGGGCATGTAGCCGCCCATTCCGGAATGGGTATGAGTGGCGGTGAAGTTTAACTGATCAATGGGAAGTTTCGCGTTTTTGACCCCTTCCTGAATTGATTTGGCTAAAAATGGATGAACAATCAGCAGTTCAAAATTTAACCAAGCTACTTGAGTTTCTCCATTGCTGAGCGTCAAAGCCTTTACAAAACTGCTGTCCTGTACAAATTCGTAAGGACCTCTAGGAGCGTATCCGACCAAGTCAACAGGAACTTCAGGAGTCATATTTTCTTTTGCCCAACCTGCCAGCCAAGTTTCTCCTGAAGTAGATTGAAAAGGAATTTCGTCTAATCGCTCAAATGTCTCCTTGTAGAATTCCTGCTCTTCAATCGGACTTCGATCCACTGTGGTGACGAGAATAATCGCTAAAACAAAAAGCACTAAAAATATCCAACCGAATACCTTTAGTGCTTTTTTTCCGATAGATTTCCAATGCATCAATTAGTACTCAAAAGTCCCGTGCTCACTGCGGATGGTCACTTGCTTACCAGTATGTGGCTCCACCCGACCGATGATTTTCGCCTCGACTCCATGAGATTCAGCAATATCAATGATTTCTTCAGCATACCTTTCGTCGAGGTACACTTCCATTCGATGCCCCATATTGAAGACTTTGTACATTTCCTTCCAGT
>JBBQDY010000217.1:0-5897 GCA_038320155.1 Cytophagales bacterium | reverse complement strand
TTCATATTCTCATTCCACAAAAGACCGTCTTTTTGTGGATCGTATTCCATAAAAAGACGTCTTTTTGTGGATTGTGTTCCATGAAAGTCTAAATTTGGGTATGAAATTCAATAGAATACATTTTCATAACCTTTTTGATAAGCTAGAAAACAAGAAAGTAATTATACTGATTGGCCCACGGCAAGTGGGAAAAACCACGCTTATCTATGATTTATTGGCTGGAAAGGATTACCTATTTCTAGATGGAGACGATCCTACGACGAGGCGATTGTTCGATACGCCAAATACCATGCAGATCAAATCAATCCTTGGGGATTATAAGTATGCATTTATCGACGAAGCCCAGCGAATAGAAAACATAGGTATCACTGCAAAAATCATTCATGATCAGATTCCAGACGTGCGATTAATTCTTAGTGGTTCATCCTCATTTGAATTATCAGGTTTAACTCAGGAGCCACTCACGGGAAGGAAAATCACTTTTCACCTTTACCCCATCAGCTGGAAGGAATTCGAGCAAACTGTCGGATACGTTGCCGCTGAGCAGGATCTCCCCAATCGACTTGTTTACGGTTTTTATCCAGAGATCATCACAAATGTGAATGATCAGGAAAGCCTTTTGTATGAACTCACAGAAAGCTATCTCTATAAAGATGTCTTAGCCTTGGGTATCATTAAAAAGCAAGATGTGATCTTCCGACTGTTACAGCTTTTGGCATTTCAGGTGGGCAGTGAAGTGTCTTACAATGAACTTTCCAGATCGCTCCAAGTGGATGTCAAAACTGTCATTAGCTATATCGATTTGCTCGAACAAGCTTACGTAGTCTATCGGCTAGGCACGTTCAGCAGAAACTTGCGGAAGGAAATAAAGATGAACAAGAAAATCTACTTCTATGACAATGGAGTTCGCAATGCACTAATCAAAAATCTACAGCCGCTTGCATTAAGGAACGATATCGGAGCCCTTTGGGAAAATTTCATGATGTCCGAAAGGATGAAGTTTCTAGAATATGAGCGAATTAAAGTCAACAGCTATTTTTGGCGCACAAAAAACCAACAGGAGCTGGATTATCTCGAAGAAAAAGATGGGAAATTGAGCGCCTATGAATTCAAATGGAATCCAGACGCAAAGTTTTCCATTCCTTCAGCATTCAAAGAAACTTACCCTGCAGACTATAATTTAATACACCGGGAAAATTTCAGGGACTTTGTGAAATAATCAACTTACATCCTCACGATCCCCATCAATTCATCAAGTGAAAACTCCAACTCGGAATAGCCCATCGCGTAAGGTCCGATCTCGTATGGAATATAAATGAGCTGAAATTTATCGCCTTTGAATCCCATCGCATTAGGCAAGAAAAAGCCCGTTTCAGGCAGAAAAAATAAACCGCTTTTTTCTAATGTCACATTTTCATCAACTTCATGAAATTCCCGGAAGGCCTTTTCTGTTAAAGCAAGCAGCGCAGGCTGGTCCAAAATCAATTGATCCATGGATAAAAACTCTCCACTTTCCCGATCAAAATTCATAAAGTAATTGCTCGAATTGGGATGCGCACCTCCACTGAAATTGTACTCAGTGAAAAGTACGCTTAAAGTATTTAGCGAGTCGAAACTCACTTCTGCATTAACTTCCATTTCCCAACCTCCTGACATATCTGGAAAATCTGCTGTAGTCTCCTTAAAGCTATTCAAATAAATATCCGTCTGTTCCTCCAATGTTGTTCCTACCGAATCTCCATTGAAATAGGCGAGTAATTGTTTCTGAATTGCTTGATTGAGCCGATTCGCAACTTCGCCTTCTTCAAATTCTGACCAGGTGAAATTGACTTTTGCGCAGGATTCATCAATACAGGATTCTTTGGAAAAGCTCTTGATTGAAAAACTCAAATTTGACTCTTTGCTAGACTTCTCAGGAGCACAGGAAATTAAAAGAACCGAAAAAAAGAAAAGTAAGCTTCTCATGGTTGATGGATTGATCATTTTAAGAAGAGCTGTGTCAATCTTTTTGCCAAAATAATCGGACTTAATTCTCCTGACTTGATTTGAATTTTTGAGTCTTCCAATAATTTATGCACCGCCTTGTCTGCAATGAAAGCTTTACCCAATAAATCCTGAACATATTCATTGAGCCAATTTACTCGTTGATTTTCACGATTTTTTTGCCAAAAGCCACGCTCCAAGGTGATGGCTTCAAATTCAGAAATCATTTTCCAAACTTCCTCCAAGCCAGTTCCATCAAGAGAAGATCCCAGCAATACTTTGGGCGACCAGCTATTTTCCCCCAAAGGAAAAAGATGGAGCGCATTTGAATAATTCGCTTTGGCTTTTTTGGCTTCCAGGAGGTTTTTTCCTTCGGCTTTATTGATGAAAAGTCCATCAGCCATCTCCATAATCCCTTTTTTGATCCCTTGCAGTTCATCTCCCGCACCCGCCAGCATCAGTAACAAAAAGAAATCAACCATTCCTTTGACAGCCGTTTCGGATTGCCCTACTCCTACTGTCTCAATTAAGATCACATCAAATCCCGCTGCCTCACAAAGCAACATGGCCTCCCTCGTCTTGGCGCTAACTCCACCCAACGTGCTGCCAGTTGGACTCGGTCGAATAAATGCCCGCTTATCCGATGCCAGCTGTTCCATCCGGGTTTTATCTCCCAGAATGCTTCCTTTGGTTTTTTGACTGGATGGATCAACAGCGAGTACCGCGACTTGATGGCCTTTGTCCAAAAGAAGTTTACCAAAAGATTCAATGAATGTGCTTTTGCCAACACCAGGTACACCGGTGATTCCAACTCGAATAGAATTCCCAGTTTTCGGTAAAATCTCCTGCACCAATTGCGAAGCCAAGTCTGCATCTGAGTCTAGCGAACTCTCCACCAAGGTAATCGCCCGACTTAGTATCGCGCGGTTTCCGGCCAAGATGCCGTCTCGGTATTCGGCTAGTGATAGTCGCTTACTCATTTTCCAATTTAAATCTAACTTCCCCCATGGGAGTCTTTTCGTAACTGGCTACTAAATAAGGCTTCATTTCATCCATAAAATATGGCTCCTTCTGAGAAAGGGGAATTTCGCGATCCACCGTATTGTCAAAGAAAAAAACTAGTGTTCGCCCATACTTAGTATGAGGGAGGGAATTTCCATATTCTTCCATCCAACCAAGATCAGAATCAATCGCTTTCACTGCGTAAATTCGGATTACCGGACCTGTGTTGTTTTCATTTCTATACGTTCCAAGCTCCTCGTATTTCCCTTCAAATCGCTCCATTCCAGGTTGGAAAAAGGATTCTTTAGCGATAAAAATAACTAGCAACACGACTATACCGATAAGAATAATATAAATGAGCCTTGAGCTTTTCAAAATATAAATGGGGTTGTGAAGTTTAGGCCTTAATTTAGACGAAAATTCCGAGAATGATTTTCGAATACGTCAAAGCACTTCATATCATTTTTATAGTTACTTGGTTTGCAGGGCTATTTTACATCGTCAGATTGTTTATTTATCAGACCGAGGCTCAGGCACGACCTGCAAATGAGCGCGACATTCTCAAGCCGCAACTTGACTTGATGGCCAGCCGACTTTGGTACATCATCACTTGGCCATCGGCTGTTTTAACTCTGATTTTTGGCACTTGGGTCCTCGTCTATCGATGGGGTTATTTGGAGCTTGGTTTTATGCAGGCCAAGTTGGGGTTTGTGTTTCTTCTGTATGTCTACCATCTTTTTTGTCACAAACTATTTAAAGAATTGCAATCTGGAAGAACCAGATGGACCTCCACTCAGTTGAGGATATGGAATGAAGCTAGCACCCTGCTTTTATTTGCGATCGTATTTTTGATTGTCTTAAAAAATACCATGAGCATGGTTTGGGGGATTACAGGTTTAATCGGCCTTGGAATCAGTTTGACGATTGGCATTAGGCTTTATAAAAAGTATAGGAAAAACACTTAATCATCATGAAGTACCGAATTACCCTTTTTCTTGTTTCCCTAGTTGCGATGGCGACTTGGAGCTGCGAAAGCAAGACTGAAATCAAAGAAGGTCCTCTTCCAAAACTTGGCAACTTCTACCTAGAAGGTCAGGACACGGTTTATCATCAGATTGCAGATTTTGAATTTGAGAACCAGATGGGTGATACCATTTCGAGCAACACGGTGAAAGGAAAAGTATATGTCGCTGATTTTTTCTTCACCTCTTGCCCTACGATTTGTCCGATCATGAAAAAAGAAATGCTCCGCGTGTATGAAAAATATGATGATAATCCCGAATTTCTGATTCTCAGTCACTCCATTGATCCGACTTACGATACGCGGGAAGTTTTACGGGATTATTCCCAAAAATTAGGAATTGAGGACGCCTCAACTTGGAATTTTCTCACCGGCGATCAGGAAAAAATCTTTGAAATCGGGCAAACCAGTTACTTGACTACTGCTATGGCAGACCAAGCGGAGCCAGGAGGATTTCTTCACAGCGGCGCATTTATTTTAGTAGATCAGGAGGGTCATATCCGAGGTGTCTATGATGGGACCAAAGCCGATCAGGTGGATCGACTCTTAGCAGACATCCCAAAGCTTCTCGCCAAATGAGGCAATTAATACTCGCATTTTTGCTACTCGCATCTTGCGCCCCAAAATCCAGCAATTCAGAAAGTAATCTGTCCGAAATATCTGATTCGAAAGTGATGCAATATGCAATCCCTGGTAAAGCGCTTTATGAAAGCTATTGTGGAAATTGTCACCAGGCAAATGGTGAAGGACTTGGAAAACTGATCCCGCCGCTAAAAAATGCAGACTATTTCAAAGCCAGTATTCCCAGAACTGTTTGGATCATGAGAAATGGTCTAGAAGGAGAAGTTTTGGTAAACGGTCAGATTTACAATCAAGCCATGCCAGGAAACACAGAGCTTACCCCGTTGGAATTGGCACAAATCAGCTCTTATCTCTACAACATTTGGGGGATGAATGAGGGTGTAATTACGTCGTCTATGGTAGAAAAGTATTTAAAAGAAACTCCAAATCTCAAAAATTAATCCTTCAAAACTTCTTCAGATTTGGAAAGTATTGCTTTAATCTGCTCGTTGACTTCGTTGATTTTTAGGGCTTGATCTTCTAGGTAAACCTTGATTTCTTCCGGAGTCTTTTCTTCATCTTCGGTCTTATATTGTCGCATCCAGATAAACATCGCATCGTAGGCTTGATTCAAGTCAAAAGCTAAAACTTTCAAGTC
Source organism: Cytophagales bacterium (assembly GCA_038320155.1). Lineage (GTDB taxonomy): Bacteria > Bacteroidota > Bacteroidia > Cytophagales > Cyclobacteriaceae > Algoriphagus. The sequence goes on along the minus strand of JBBQDY010000217.1, from coordinate 672 downwards.
TTGGATTTGAAGCGAATCGACAGTTTCGCCCATTTGCAGCATTTCGATTTTCTTCTCGGCTTCTTTCTCTAACTTTTTCAATTGCCCGATCTTTGGCATCACTTCATCATGAACAGCAATGACCTCAGCTCGCTTAATTTGATTCAGCTCTTCCTGGTCAGGCTGACAAGAGAATAGGATTCCTGAAGCCAAAATTGAAAGTATCACTCGGGAAATTTTCATCATTTTAAAGTTTAGATTCACAAACTTACTTCATGATTCCTTAAAATTTTGATAAATACGCTAGCAATTAATCCGGATGCAGCGACTATTTTTAATTTCTGAACGAAACGCTATGAAACCTTTTTGCTTTGCCGATGGCAAAATCATCCCTGTTGAAACTGCTACCTTACATCCAATGGATTTGGCTGTAATTCGTGGTTATGGAATATTTGATTTTTTCAGGACGGTAAATTACCAGCCGCTTTTCTTGGAGCATTACCTAGATCGATTTATTGCATCTGCCGAAAAGACGTTCATCCCGCTGGACTATTCCCGCGAGCAATTGCGTCAAATCATCGCTGAATTAATTGATAAAAATGATTTGAAAGAAGGCGGACTACGGATGGTTCTATCCGGTGGAATTTCAGAAAATCACTTTTCCCCAGCACAAGGGAAGCTGTTTATTTTTGC